>JAGYOS010000033.1 GCA_018399475.1 bacterium | reverse complement strand
TATGATGATTTTTTGGGGCGTTTGGCGATTTCTAGAATTTATGAAGGAGAGATAAAAACAGGGGACAATGTTTTTATAAAAAAAACGGATGGGAATATCTCAAAAGGGAAAATAACCAAACTCTTTGTTTTTAAAGGGATGCAGCGAGAAGAAGCAACGCAAGTTAAAACGGGAGACATTGCCATTATCGCAGGCTTGCCCGAGATTTATATTGGAGAAACCATTTGTGAAAGGGAAGAACAGCCGGCTTTGCCAAATATTGAAATTGATCAGCCGACCATTTCTCTTGACCTTTTGGTTAACGATTCTCCTTTCGCCGGTCAAGATGGTGAATTTGTAACCAATTTACAGCTTAAGGAAAGGCTAGAGAAAGAATTGGAAATAAATGTAGGCCTTAAAATAGATTTTTCACGCAACGAATCTTACCAAGTTTCCGGAAGAGGCGAGTTGCACATTGCCATTCTTCTTGAAAATATGAGAAGAGAAGGTTATGAGATGCAAGTTTCCCAGCCGAAAGTAATAATTAAAGAAGAAAACGGCCAAAAGCTGGAACCCTTTGAAGAAGCCTTAATTGATATTCCCAAACAATACTCGGGAAAAATAATTAGGAAATTAGGAAGAAGAAAAGGAATTATATCCCAAATGGAAGAGCATAACGGATCAATGAGAATTATTTTTATTGTTCCCACCAGAGGACTCTTGGGGTATAGAAGCCAATTTGTTGTAGATACCAAAGGAGAAGGGATATTTTGCAGCCGTTTTTTGGAATTTCGTCCTTTTGCTGGAGCAATTAAGAATAAAGAAACAGGATCTTTGGTCTCAACAGGTGAGGGGAAAGCTCTAGGCTTCTCTTTAAATAATTTGCAGAAAAGAGGTGAATTGTATATTGGTCCCGGGACGGAAGTTTATGAAGGAATGGTTTTCGGCAATACTTCCAAAGGGGATGACATTCAAGCTAATCCGATTAAGGGCAAACAGCTAACCAATGTTCGCTCTTCAAGCTCCGACGAAGCGATCCAACTGATTCCTCCCGTTCAATTAACTATTGAAAAGGGGTTAGAGATAATGGATGATGATGAATATTTGGAAATAACTCCTAAAAATATTCGTTTAAGGAAAAAGTATTTAACTAAGACGGAAAGAATAAGAGCCAATAGAAAAAATAAATAATTTGGTTGCTAGAAATATTCTAAAAAATAAGCTTCAAAAATAATAATCGTTAAGGATATAGGAAATAGCCTATTTGCAAATAGGCTATTTTTGTTTTAGTTTTTAATTGTTATAAATTATATTGTTTTTGAAAGCTAAATAAGTTAAGAATTTTTCTTTTATGTTGATTTTTGGAAAGATCCGAATTGTTTTTTTAGTGACATTATTTCTTCTCTCTCTGCCCCTTTTCTCGCTTGAAGCCAAGAGCTACGATTTCTATGTAGATGGCTCAGTTTCAAAAAGCGGGGATGGAAGTAAATCAGAACCTTTTAAAACTGTTGGCGAAGCTTTAAAAGAAATTAAAAAGAAATCCAATTCGGTTTTTATCAAAGATGGCAAGTATAAAGAAAACTTGGAACTGAAAAATTATACTGAAATTTATGGAGAAAGCGAGAACGGAGTAATAATTTCCGGAGAAGTTATAATGGGAGATAAAACGCTTATCCGAGACATCACCGTGAGAGGCTCTTACTCTTTAGTAAAAATTAAAAAAGATGCCGATGCGGAAATTAAAAATTGTACCCTGCGTGATTTTGAAAAAATTGGCATTGAGGCTTTAGCCGGCAAAGGGAAGCTGGAAGTAACCGATTCAAAAATAAAAAATGGAAACGGCAAGGGTTTCTATATCCAAAGAGGAAAAGAAATTGAAATTTCCAACAATGAAGTTAATGATAATGATGAGGAGGGGATTGATTTAAGGTCCAAATTAACGGGATCAGTAAAAAATAACATTATTGTAAACAATGGGGAAAGCGGGATAGAACTTCTAGTCGGCAGTACGGATTTAAAAATCATAGGCAATAAAGTAACGCATAATGGCGCCAGCGGTATTGCCACTCAATTTTATCCCGAGCATGAAAAAAAAGGATCCATCGAGATATTTGGCAATAAGTTTGAAAAGAATAAAAAATACGGCATGGATTGCAATAAGCCCCAAGGAGGTTCCCCTAGTAATTCTTATTGGAGAGACTCAATTGAATTGGAAGATAATAATATTAATGCCAATAAAATTAAATCCATTAATGACTATTGTAAAATGATTGAAGCGGTTGATGATGAAGAAGAGGCGGATAATTTGGTTGAAGAAAGCGGTTATGAAGAAGAAGAGGGAATGGAAGAAGATGTTGAGCCAGAATTAACTCAAGCGGAGCAAGAGAGGATTCAAGCCGAAGAAGTAGCTGAAAGGGTTCTAAAAGAACAAAAATTAAAGGAGGTTAATCTTGGCTTAACTGAGCAAAAGAGAATTAATATAGAAGTAGGAGAGAGTTTTGAAAAGCTTGGAAAAGAAAATAAACTGAAAAGATTTTTGTTCGGTCCGGACTTTTCTAAAATTGATAATCTTTATTCAAATTTAAGCCGGAAAGAAGAACAAATAAATCGCATTGAAACAATCGCCGAAGAAGTATTTTTAGAAACAGATGAATATACAGGGATCCGAGAAAAATTAGCCGAAGAAAGAAAAATTTTGGAAGATAGAAAGAATGCTCTTAACAATGTAGCTAATTCTTTTAGTATTTGGGGATGGATATTGGCACTTTTTTAAAGTTAAAGACGCTAAACGGATTTAACTTATTTATCTTTTTATTCCTCTTAGAATTTTTAATCTTGTCCTTATTCTCTATTCTCTTTTCTGTCGTTTTTATGACCGATCATTATGCACTATTGGATTTTCCTTACAGATTTCTCTTACAGTTGGCAAATAATTGTTGAAATTACTGATTACCAATCCCGGGGTGTCCGGTAAAAGGAGGACATTCTATTATGTAATCAGTGCCCTCGTTGGCGTTATCATAGAAAATCCAAATTTCTGCTTGGCGGCCGTCATTATGTTGATAGTTTCTGCTTCGGCTGCCGTCAGAAGCTATTTGCTCCCAGCCGTAATTGGGCAAATTAAGATCATAGAATTTTAACACTTCTTGGCCGGAATAACCGACTGGTGTGGTGTAAGCAATGCTTTGTTGGCCCTCTTCATTGACAGAACTTTTAACCGTGGAATTGAAACAAGGTGGAATATCTTTTATGCTTTCTTCTCCATAGTTAGTTGACTCTACTGAGTTTTCAGTGTAATCAGGGTTATTCACTAAACATTTTATACCGGAAATTTTCCAACTGCCTTCATCTAGAATTAAACTGAATTCCCATAGCTGACTCCATTCTTTCCCATAGAGGGCGCTTATTTTTACTGAAGCTTTCTCTCCGCTTATATTCTCAGCGCTTATTTTTACTGCTGTCGGACCATCTTGGATACACAAAGTTTGAGGAACAAATCCCGGTTCATCAATCTCATTTTTTAATTTTGGTGTGATAAATTTTTTCGCGTTTTGCAAATCAAGATTAGCTTCCGGAATAGTACCTAAAATATTTTTTAGAAAAGCTGTCACTGTTTCTCCGGGTTCTAACTGAGTCGCATCTTGACTACTGCTGTTTATCAATTCTCCAATTTGGCTTTGAGAGTATTTCTCGTCAAGATATTTTTTAGCATATCTGAAAAACCCTATTGCTACAGCTAGTATAAGCGCCATCAAAACCAAGGAAATAATTATTATAATTAGCCCCGTTTTATTTTTCTTTTGTTTTTTCATTTTTAAGGATAAAAATTAATTATTCTTTAAAAATAATAGCACAACTTCTTTATTCTTAAAATGTCTTGTCTTAAAATTTCCCGGCTAAAATAATCTGAATTTTTTGCGATTATTGTTCCATCTTAAAATCACTTGTTTTCCATAAAAGTCTTAACGGTTCCCAATAATTTTTTACTTGGGTGTTTTTTACAAAACTCTTGGCTAAAAAATGTTTTTATTCTAGAATTAGACTAAGCTAAATTTTAAAAAACAAAAATGGAAAAACAATTAAACAATCCTCCGGTCGGTAAAAATGAGTCGGGAGGAGAGAACAAGCAATCGAAAAAGACATTGTTCATAGTTTTTGGAATAGTGGCGGGGTTTTTTCTGCTCTGCTTTGTAGTTTTAGTAATTGGCGGAATTTTTTGGTTAAAATCTTATCAAACTAAATTAGAGAATGAATTTCAGAAAAATTTGGCTGAAATTCAAAATTATTCTTCTGCTAATCTTTCTTCGGAACTGGATTCATTAACTGCGGATACTTCTGAAACATCAAGTTTTAGCTCAAACCAAAATAAAATAAAATCAAGCCGTTATCCTGCTGATCCAAGCTACCTTGAGCGGTCTATTTATTATTGGAATTGTAAATACCATTACAGCTTAAATTATCCGCAAAATTGGTCTATTGATGACCAAAGTCATAATGCCCTGCAGGTCTTTTTTCAAGGCTCGGGAGTTACGCTAAAAATTGAATCTATTGGCCTTCTGCCCGGTGAAACTCTTAGGGAATTAGCCGATAGGAGGAATGAACCCGGTAAAATTTCTGCGGATACTGCGGGAATTAATGTTTGGAGCGAGGAAATCAATTGGGACGGAGTCTCGGTAATTGAAACAGATTATGTGAAGCCGGATGCTATAGTTATCCATTGGTTGGAAGGAGGAAGAGGAATGGAATTAATGATTTTTGGAACAGGTTTCAATAATCAATTTCTTGAAATTGAAAAAATGTTAGCTACCTTGGATGTTGGCTTGGTTAATATGTCAGCTTGCCAGGTTCCTGAAACCACTTCGCCCGTAACTGTTCCCAAATCTTCCACAAAAGAGAATAGTTTTAATTGCGATTCTTGGATTCACCCCAATGGAGACATTGAGTATTGGTGGGATTCTATTTCTCCTCAGGAAAAAGATTGTTATGTGTCTAAATACGGTGCTCCGCCTTTCTACGAACCGTAAAGATCTTCAATAAAATTGTTTTATTCAGTTAAAGAGTTTTATTTAGAGAATAAAGCCAGTTTTAAAACTGAGGATAATAAAATAATTACGTGATTAATTACGTAATTATTTTATTTACGATTGAAGATGAGGATTAATTTGTAGCCCCAAGGGGAATTGAACCCCTGTTTTCAGGATG
>JAGYOS010000032.1 GCA_018399475.1 bacterium | reverse complement strand
CTTAACAAATTATTTTTTCAAGTAGAATTTCCAATATTTCAATATTGGTATTCACTGATTTATTTGCCCGGTCGCCAAGTGGTAAGGCAACGGCCTTTGAAGCCGTTATTCGCAGGTTCGATCCCTGCCCGGGCAACTTCTATTAAATAGTGATTGAGAACGGGTAATAAAATTGTTTTCTTCGGTCGGACGGTTTGAACTCGGTTTTTTAACTCTTCAACAACTATTCTGATTAATTTTTTGGACTCTCTCTCATTTTTTGGCAGAGCCAAATTCCAGTCCAAACCCGGGTTGCAGTTTCCTTCTAAAAAATAAACGTTTCCACTATTGCTAATGACAAAATCCAAAGCATAGAGAAAGTGAGGTTTGTTTAGTTTATCGGCCAGAGAGTGAGCGAGCTTTATTACTTTTAAAGGTATTGTTTGCTTGTGGACGTAGATTAAGGATCCACCTTGATGCTCATTGCATCGGAAATCATTTTTCTTGGCTTTCCTGATATAGGTTTGGATTATTTTCTTTCCCATAAAAATTAGCCGAATATCAATCAATTCTTGGGCATTTTTATATTGGAATCCTTTATCAAAAAGGAGAAAAGGCTGGACAATAAAAAAATTGCGCTTGTTTTTTATAATTTTAAAAATATTTTCGGCGAAATTATCGTTTATTTTATAAATGTTATAGCCACCCGATCCAAATCTGTCTTTCAAGATTATTTCTTTACCAAAATCCGCTTTTTGCTTTTGCGAGTCAATTAATTCTTTAAGTTTGGAAATCGCCAAGCGAATTTCGGCGGGTTTGTTTTTTGTTATGGCAACAGTCGGGATTGATGATTTTCTGAATTGTTTAAATGTTTTTATTTTATCAAAAAATAATTTGAACAAATAAGGATCGCTGAAAGAGCGAATTTCCGGACTTGAGAAAAGAAGCCGGCGATTTTTTCTCTGAGAGTAATCGGCCGGAAAAAATTTATCAAAAATTATGTTGGAAAAACATAAATTATATTTTTTCAGCCAACGTTCTTTTTCATAAAGCCAATAAGTATTGCACATACCCGTTCCGACGATATCAGCGGAGGTAGTAAAAGCCGCCTTAAGGCCGAGTTGGGCACAAGTTTTTAGAAAATAAGCGTAAACTTTATTATAATGGAAACGTTTGGATTCAATTGAAAAAGGATACTTATTTTTAAGTTTAGAATCGGGGAAAGAAGCACTGGTTGCAATTTTATGAGAATAAACAACCAATACGTCAAATAAATTCATTTGATCGGCCATTGAGATAAGAGATAATTAGAGAAATCCAGCTTAGGGAAACATTTCGAGTTAGAGAAATATTTTCTTGTGATCTAAGATGTAACTACATTATAACAGATATTTTAGCTTATTACAAATGAAAATTGGCGGTATTTATTTAAAAAACTGAATTCAGCTTTGCCAAAAAAGAATTTCCCGGATACAATGGATAATATCTTTGGGAAAAGCATTTCTTAAGTTGCTAAATTTAGCTGGCTAAAGAACTCTCAATAACCTTGAATTTTTTTTAAAAAGGAGTATTGCTAATTAATATAACCTCAGTGTAAAGTCGGTTGTTAAAAAGTTTTCATTTTTTTAGAAGTATGAATAAGTTGGCTCAAATTTTTAAAATAAAAGAACTCCGCCATAAAATTTTAATGGTTTTCGGAATGTTGGTAGTTTTCCGCTTAATGGCTTCTATTCCCGTACCGGGAATAGATATTGATAAAGTAAAAGATTTTTTCTCTAACAACCAGCTTTTTGGAATGTTAAATGTTTTTTCCGGAGGAGGAATGGCTAATTTTTCCATTGTTATGTTGGGAGTCGGACCTTATATCACGTCTTCCATTATCATGCAGCTTATGACAATGGTAATCCCGCAAGTTGAAAAATGGTATCGTGAAGAAGGAGAAGCCGGTAGGCAAAAATTTAATCAGATTACCCGTTATTTAACAGTCCCCTTAGCGATAATGCAGGGGATCGGGATGATTTCTCTTTTAAAAAGCCAAGAAGTGATCGGGGATTTGAGCTTATCTCAAACGGCGGTTATTCTTTTGATAATTACGGCGGGTACTATTGCCTTAATGTGGATAGGAGAATTTATAACGGAAAAAGGAATTGGCAACGGAGTTTCCTTAATAATTTTTGGAGGCATTGTCGCCAGTATCCCTTCGGCAACCAAGCAATTAATTGCAACTTGGGATGAAACCAAACTATTAACTTACGCCGGCTTTGCGGTTGCTACTCTTGCTATTATTTACGCTATTATTTTTATAACTGAAGGGCAGAGGAATATCCCGGTTTCTTATGCCAGAAGAATAAGGGGCAACCGGACGCTGGGAGGAAGCAGCACTTACCTTCCTTTGAGAGTGAACCAGGCGGGTGTTATTCCGATAATTTTCGCTATGTCCGTGATGCTTTTTCCGGGGATGATTGCTAATTTTGTAGTTTCCTTGAATTTGGAAAAAATTCAATCCGTTGCTCAAGCGATTAATCTTTTCTTAAGCAATCAGCTTTATTATGGAATTCTTTATTTCGGAATGGTAGTGGCGTTTACTTTCTTTTATACAAAAATCACTTTTGATCCTAAAAAAATTGCCGAAAATTTACAGAAAAACGGAGGTTACATTCCCGGAATTCGTCCCGGAGGGAAAACAGAATCGTATTTGGGATCGGTTGTTAACAGAATAACTTTAACCGGTGCTTTATTTTTAGGAGCCATAGCGGTTTTACCTTTTATTATGCAATGGGCGACGGGGATCCAGACTCTTTCAATTGGAGGTACCAGTCTTTTGATAGTTGTTTCTGTTGTTCTGGAAACTATTAAGCAGATTGAAGGGCAATTGATAATGAGAAGTTATGAAAGGATTTAAAAAATATTAAAATAATTTATTTTTGATAAAATTCATTTAATCCGCTTTAAAAATGTCCTTTATTAAAACCGAAGCAGAAATTTCCAAGATGCGCGAGGGGGGTAAAATTTTAAGGGAGACCTTGAAAGAATTGGCCGAGAGAATAAAACCGGGAATTTCTTGTATCAAAGTTAATGAAATGGCCGGTGAAATTTTAAAAAGAAAAAATGCCGAGCCTTCTTTTTTAAATTATGAAGGTTTCCCGGCAAATCTTTGTATCTCTTTAAACGAGGAAGTTGTCCATGGAACTCCCGGCAAAAAAATTATTCAAGAAGGGGATATGGTAAGTCTTGATTTGGGAGTGAAATATAAAGGGCTTTATACCGACTCCACTCTGACTTTCGGTTGTGGAAAGGTTTCGGAGCTTAAAGAAAATATGATGAAAGTTTGTCGGAAGTGCTTAAATTTGGGGATCAAACAAGCGAAAGCCGGCAACCGAGTTGGAGATATCGGAGCTGCCGTTCAAGGTTGGGCTGAGAAGAACGGTTATTCGGTAGTCAGAGTGCTTGTCGGTCATGGAGTGGGGCATGAAGTTCACGAAGACCCTCAAATTCCCAATTATGGCGAAAAAGGCAAGGGGGAAATTTTACGGGAAAATATGTGTATTGCCATTGAACCGATGATCTGCGAAGGTGCTCCCGAAGTTGTATTAGCTGATGACGGTTGGACTTTTTCTCCCAAAGATGGAAAAATGTCCTGCCATTATGAACATACTCTGGTGGTTAGAAAAAACGGGGGAGAAATTTTAACTTAATTTAAGCCAAGAATAAAAATTTATAATTTATGAACTCTAAAAACTTTTTAGGTATTGATTGGGGAAGCAAACATTATGGATTGGCTGTTTCTTTTGATTCAAGCATCCCCCTGGGCTTAACTTCTTTTACCGGAGATCCGGAAAAAGTTTTAGAAGAAATTGTTGGGATAGCCAAAGACAATGCTATTGGAACTGTTGTAATAGGTATTCCTGAATCCAAGGTGCACGGAGAAAAGCAAAAAATAAAAATTATGAATTTTCTGGCGCGGTTAAAAGAAAAATTGCCGGGAGTAGAAATTCGGACGGCGGATGAAAAAATGACCAGTAAGCTTGCCGGCCGTTATGCCCAAAAAGAAAAAGAACATCAAGAAGCGGCCAGAATCATCTTGGAAGATTGGATGGTTAAAGAGGGCTTGCTAAATTTATAGAATAAGGTATATTTGAAAAGTGAATTTTATTTTTCCTAAGACAGCAAGCTTTTAAGTCTTGCCGAGGATCCAACTCAAACAAAGGATTTCTTTGGCTCTAGCTGTCTTTAAGAACAGCTTTTTTATTTAAAGAATAAAAATGTTAAGCAGAAAAGATAAGGAATCAGTGGTAAAAAGAATTACCAAAGATTTAAAAGAAGCTAAATCAGCGGTTTTTACTGATTATAAAGGGCTAACCGCTAACGAAGTTAGGGATTTAAGAAATCAATTACGCAATGAAGGGGCCAGTTACGAAATAATAAAGAAGAATTTAATTCAATTGGCTCTTAACGAAGCCAAAATTGAAGGTGATGTGAAAAGTCGCAAAGGTCCTTTAGCTCTTTCAATCTCCAAAGAAGATGAAATTGCTCCCGTTAGAATCATTGCTTCTTTTGCCAAAGAGAAAGAAAATTTGGAAATCGTGGGAGGAGTTTTGGAAAATAGTTATTTGTCAGATGAGAAAATGGTCGCACTGTCAAAACTTCCCGGTAAAAAAGAGCTGTTAGCTCAAGCGATAAGGTCAATAGGAGCCCCTACCGGCAATTTTGTAGGAGCCTTAAGAGGTTTAATGCTCAAATTTGTTTATGTTTTGAAATCCATTGAGGATCAAAAAGCTTAATTTTTTTTATAATCAACTATTAATCTAAAAATATGGCAGAAGAAAAAAATAACGCTTCAGCTCCAACTGAAGAAAAAGAAGTTAAAAAGGAAGAAAAGGGGAAAGAAGTAAAAGTTCCCAAAAAGTTTGAGAAATTAGTAGCGGAAATTGAGAAAATGAGCGTGTTGGATCTTTCGGAATTAGTAAAAATTTTGGAAGATAAATTTGGAGTTTCCGCAGCTGCTCCCGTAGCGGTAGCTTCAGCGGCAGTTCCCGGAGGAGAAGCGGGCAAAGAAGAGGAAGAAAAATCTGCTTTCAATGTTGAACTTGCAGCCGCCGGTGACTCAAAAATTGCCGTTATTAAATTGGTAAATGAAATTACCGGAGCGGGCTTAAAAGGAGCAAAAGATTTGGTAGATGGAGCTCCTAAGGTAATAAAAGAGAATCTTCCCAAGAAAGAGGCAGAAGAAATGAAGAAAAAACTTGAAGAAGCGGGTGCCACGGTAGAATTAAAATAAGAAAAATTGAAAATTGATCAAAAAACCGTAGAGACAGGTTTTCCAGCCAAAGGCTGGTCACCCTTCGGGTGAAAACCT
>JAGYOS010000031.1 GCA_018399475.1 bacterium | reverse complement strand
GAACAATTTCAAATTGTTCCACGTGGAACAATTTGAAATTGTTCTTGATTTTTTGCTTAAATAAGCTAAATAAAAAATTAAAAAGATGATACTTGTCATTAAAAAGCCACCTAAAATATTTGGATGGGGCTCTGTTCCGTAAGCTCTTATTATTTTCCCAAAAGAAGAATCTATTTTAGCGACACCTAAAATATTAACTCCTAAAATACTTTCTCCTAAAAATTTTAGGCCTAAAGATCGCTGGAATAAAAATTGAAAAATAGCTATTAGGGATTGAAAAAAGGAAGCTACAATAATTAATTTTATTACAAGAAATATTTTTTTAAAGTTTGAGATTAAATGTATTCCTAGAAAAACAAATGATATCCAAATTAAAAAATGAAATGTTTTATGGATTGAAAGGGCTAAATTTATTGAATTAAATAAATTAAAGGAAATTAAAACTATAAACAAGATAAGAACAAGATTACTCTTATCCCTTGACAATAGTTTAATAAGATTGTTTAATATGAATTTTCTTTGAAGGAAAATTAAGATTAAAATAGTAATTTCCGGCAAAGACAGGTAAAAACTGTTGTATTCAATAAAATATTCAGTATCAAAAGAAAAGGAATTGAATAGAAAAAATCTTTTTTGAAAAGGGATTAAAAATACCGTACAATAAAAAAGAAGATTCGCAAGAGATGTTTCTCTTAAAATGGCAATACTTTTAAACATTTCCAAATATTATTTTAATAGGTAACTCTAGCAGAAATATTTTTTTTGTCACTTTTTAAATCGGATATTGAGAACTTTTTCTTGAAAGCCCCATAAATAAAAGGAGGCAGAGACACAAGCTAACCCCATTTGATTTTTTGTTAGGGAAGTGGTATAATATAAAAGTTAAAAATAAAAAAGAGAACTTTAAAAATATAAAACTACCAGTTTCGGTTCTGACATTCAGTGGAAGATTTTTGGCTGTAATATTTTTTATGGTTTGTGTTAAAAACAAACTTATTGCCAAAAATCTTCTGCTGAATAAAATTTCATTGTTGTTTCATTTTTTTAAAAACAAAAACAAAAAGAAAAAAATAAAACAAAAAAAAATAAGCAAAGTAATCTATCCAAGCAAAAATGAAACAGCAAAATATTTGGTAGAAGAAAAGGAACTTGGTAGTTCCAACCTCGTTATAGAAGAATATCCAGGCGGAACCTAAAAATAAAAAAAAGTTTCGTCTAGCGTTTGTCACCCTTACGCTTGTGGATTGGTGCTTTATCACCCTTTGTAACGAGCTTGAGCGGGTGACAGTTCTCTAAAAGTAATATAATCGGGGAATCTGTCCCCGCTTTTTGTTTTTTAAAATTTTTTTTAATTTGTATTTTTAAAATATTCTTGGTAAAATTTAAGAAGTTAAGAGAGTTTAAAGAAAAGAGCAAAAAAACTTAGCTCCAATTTTAGAAAGACTAAACAATAAAGCTTAAGTCATGTTAAACAAAGAAGAAATAAATAATATTAAAACAGAATTATTAAAAAGAAAGGAAGATTTTGGGCAGCAATTGAAAAAAATAGCTAAAAAAGATCAAGAGATAAAAGATAATTACCGAACATCTTTTCCAAATTATGGAAACGAAGATGAGGATAATGCTGCCGAAGTGAGTGTTTACGACAGCACTCTTTCTTTGGAGGGAAAACTGGAATTGGAACTTAGAAAAATAAATGTTGCTTTAGATAAAATTAACAAAGGCCAAAAATACGGTATTTGTGAAAATTGTGGCAAAGAAATTGAGAAAGAGAGGCTAAAAGCTTATCCTCAAGCCAGTAAATGTATAACCTGTGCCAAAAAGAACAATAAATAGAATCTCGGCCTTTTAAAGTGATGGAAAAAATAATAAAAAATGATTATTTAATTAAAGCTTCCCAAAAGAAGCTTTAATTTTTTAATAAAAAGCGTTTCAAGTAAGTTTTTAAAAAACCAATCAATCTATGAAAATAAAAGTTTCCCGATTTTCTCACTTATCTTATTGGATTTTTGTGCCCTTTTTGCTTGATCAATTTTTTAAATTGGGATTATTAAAACAATCTAGTTTAATTGAAAGAATTCAACAAACATTTTCTTTTCTTGTTTTCTCATGTAATAAGGGAATTGCTTTTGGATTCCAATTTAACAAAATTTTAATTATTTTTATAAGCTTTTTTATAGTTGTTTTATTACTGTATTCAGTGAAGAGAGATGAATTCAAGAAGAAGCAAAAAATAGCTATTTATTTAATAATCGGAGCGGCTTCTTCAAATTTTGTAGATCGTTTGCTTTACGGGTGTGTAATTGATTATTTGGATTTTAAAATTTGGCCAATTTTTAATTTGGCGGATTTAACAATAACTCTCTCTGTCTTTTACCTACTTCTTAGTTTAAGAAGGGGAAAATTTTCTGAAAAATAACTTGAATCTTGTATTGATCTCTATGCAAGATTGATTCTCTAAAAATATTTTAAAGCAACTCTAAAGAAGAATTATGTTCTCTCGAGTTAAATCTTTTGTTTTAGATGGTCTTGACTGCAAAGAGGTTGAGATAGAAGCTGATAAGGCAGGGGGCTTGCACAATTTTACCTTGGTAGGTCTTCCCGATGCGGCTGTCAGGGAGTCCAAAGAAAGAGTGGGCTCGGCAATCAAAAATAGCGGTTTTGAGCCTCCTTATCATTTTGGGAGAATAACTGTTTCCCTGGCGCCTTCTTATCTAAAAAAATCCGGTTGCGGCTTAGATCTTGCCATTGCAGTTTCTATTTTGGTAGCCACGGGTCAAATATCCTCTCTTGAAGAAAAAGTAGCTTATTTAGGGGAGCTTTCTTTAGATGGAGAGCTTAGAGAAACCCAAGGAGTTTTGCCTGTAACAATAGCTGCCAAACAAGCCGGCTATGAAAAAATTTTTGTGCCACTGGCCAACGCCAAAGAGGCAAGTTTAATAAGAGGAATAAAAATAATTCCTTTGCAATCTTTGGAAGATTTTATTCTTTATTTAAGAGGAGAGCTTGATTTAAAACATAAATTTTCCAAATTAAGTATCAAAACTTTGATGGAGGAAAGAGAACCTTTTAAGGTTGATCTGGCTGACATAAAAGGCCAAGAAAAAGCCAAGAGGGCTTTAATAATTATAGCGGCGGGAGGCCATAATTTGCTTTTCTCGGGATCTCCCGGAACAGGCAAAACTTTTTTGGCACGAGCCATTCCTTCAATACTGCCCGCTCTTTCCTTAGAGGAACAACTGGAAGCAACTAAGATTTATTCCGTAGCCGGTTTATTGCCCAAAGAAAAACCTTTAATTATTACCAGACCTTTCAGGTCGCCTCATCATACCGCTTCGGACGTTGCTTTGGTTGGAGGAGGCTCTAAAATTAATCCCGGAGAGATTACCTTGGCTCATAGGGGAGTGCTTTTTCTGGATGAAATTTTGGAATTTTCAAGAAAGACTTTAGACAGTTTGAGGCAGCCTTTGGAGGATGGAATAATTAATATTTCAAGGGCTTCCGGCTCAGTAATTTTCCCCGCAAAATTTATTTTAGTGGGGGCTATGAATCCTTGCCCTTGCGGCTACCTGAATGATCCAGAAAGAGCCTGTACTTGTAGTGCTTCTGCCATTGCTAAATATAGGCAGCGGTTGTCAGGGCCCATTATTGATAGGATAGACCTTTTTGTTGAGATCAGAAGGATAAAATATAAAAAGATAAGAGAAAGTTATACAGGACAAACTTCCGAAGAAGCTAGAAAAATAGTTGAAATTGCCAGAAAGATTCAGCTGGAAAGGTTTAAAAAAGAAAAAATTTTAATCAATTCGGAGATGGGAACAAAAGAAGTGGAAAAATATTGCCTTTTGGACGGCCCAAGCCGATCTTTTATTAAGAAAGCCGTTGAAGCTTATTATTTATCCACCCGATCTTATTATCGTATTTTAAAGGTTGCCAGGACTATAGCTGATTTGGAATCTAAAGAGAGAATCCGGCGGGAACATATTGCCGAAGCCGTTCAATATCAGTTAAAAGATCTGGGTAATTAATAAATATATCCTTTGATTATTGAACTGCTGGCACTGATAGTCCTACTGCTAACTTTCCCCCAACTACTGTAATTCATCTCTGAAACTGTTATTTGGCCGCCTTTAACTTTTTCCACAATAGCTACATGGCCGTAGCGGCTTTCGCCCGTAACGACAATTGCTCCGGCTTGAGGAGTTTTACCGGTACTTGCTCCGTAGGCTCTTGCGTGATAAAGCCAAGTTCCGGCATTACCTCCCCAAGGAACATGTTTTCTGGAAGCAACATACCAAGTGCACCAACCGTAAGGAAAACGATGAGCCGGATATTGATAAATCTTTTTTGATAAAGTTCCGCTGTCTTGAACGGGAGCGGCATAACCGGAAGTTCCCGTACCGGTAGCATAACGAGGCTGGCTAGCTTGTTTTCCGTCGGGAATAACAATTTCATCTCCAATCTTTAAATCGCCATCAGCGGGAATATCGTTAAATTTGATAATTTTTTTCTCGTCCGCTTTGTATTTTTTAGCTAAAGATTTTACAGAATCGCCTTTTTTAATTTTATGTTTTACGCCCGTTATCGGCAGGATAAAAATTTCATCTCCCGGTCTTATAATTGAACTTTCGGTTAGATCGTTTGCCCAAAGAATAGTATTAACCGTGATGGAGTATTTTTGAGCGATAGAACCGGCAGTATCTCCTTCCTCAACTTTATAAACAAAGACATCTTGACTGGAAGTACTGAATTCTTCGGCAGTGGGATTGGATACCGGCGCTAAGGAGTTTACAATGGTATTTTTTTTGCCTTCTTCTTTCAAATATTGCTCGTATTCCGTTAATTCATAAGCTTCAGCAATAGGAGCTGAAGCCAAAGAATTGGATTTTTCTATTTTTTTGTGAATGGGAGTTACGGAATTATCTTCCGCCAGAAATGAATTATCTCCCAAAATGTTTTTATTTTGGGATTTTATATTTACGAAAGAAACAAAAAGAGCGCAAAGTAAAATTCCCGCTCGCGCAGCATTCTTTTTAATAAAAGTCACTACGTAAGAAAGCTTTCCCTTTCTTAAAAAAGCCACTAACTTCCACTGGTAGTGATTTAATCGGCCACAAATTTCCTTCCCTTTTACAATAAAAGGAGAATGCTTAAAAGAAAGATTTTCAGTTTTCTGATCCCTCTTTAAATCAATAGAATCTTTTTTCTTAAAGAGGTTTTTAGCAAATTTACAAATAGAGATAAAACTCCATTTTAGAAAAAACTTCCGGCTTTTTCTTCTTTTAAACAGATTTCGCTTGAATCTCCGGATTTAGCCAATTGAAGCTTTTCTTAGATTAACTTAATTCGACACTTTAGCACCTTATCGCACTTCAGTGAGTATCCTAATAGTTTTTATTATAAAGTCAAGGCTTGGAAAATAATAATTTTAGTTTGTGTTTTGGCTTTAAAATTTTGATTTTTTGGGAGAAATTGTTAAAAAGCTATTTAAACTGCTCTTAATTAAAAATTCTACCCTCTTGCAAAGGGTAGAATAAATATTTAACCGGCGAAAAACAAAAAATTCTGTTTTTCTAAAAAAATTTTAAGAGAATTCTAAGCCAATTCTTCATCAACTTCCTTTTTTCCTTCTTCCATCTCTTTTTTTTGTTCCTCGTCAATTCTCAGAAGGAGAGTTTGGAATTCTCCCACGTGAGTTTTTTCTTCCCGGGCAACATCTAATAGAATTTTTTTCATTTCCGTATTTTCAGTCATGGCTGCCATTTGTTCGTATAAATTAATGGCATCTAGCTCGGCAATAATGCCGGTTCTCAAGATTTCTCTGTCAAGAGTTTCTCCTTTTAGATTTTTTAGGCCGATGGGCATTTTAGCTAACATGGCTTTTTATTTAATTATTTTTTAATTAGGTAATTAATTACTTATATTCAAGATTTTTTATTAAA
>JAGYOS010000030.1 GCA_018399475.1 bacterium | reverse complement strand
ATGGAAATATTTTTTTTACTGCCAAAAGCTTTCTCTCCGTTTTTCTCCGCTATCTTAGAAATTTGTTGAAATAAAACTTCATTGTCTCCACCTTCAAGAGTAGCTAAAGCAACCGGATTTTCACAGTCTGAAACAATAGGTACTTCCATAGAAACAACCGGAAACTCCCCGGAACCAATTTTTATTTCCCTGGTTGCTTGTCCGCAGAATTGCCCGTTTTTCTTATCAGAAAATGATATTTTGGCAATTAGAGAATCCAGCTCGGTTTTCTCCACTCTGGATCCCGGAAATTGATCAGCAGGCCCTGACCAAAAAAGCTGAACATCAGCCGTTTCTCCTTTTAAATAATGCGGTTTATCAAAAGTAATATTTTGGATAGTAGCACTGGCCCCTTTTAGAACATAATTAATAAAAACTGAATTGGAAATAATTTCTTCTTGGCTCTTTAAAGAAACTTTTACTTGATACTTCTGAGGCTTCATGGAAATCGGCAAGTGGAAAGAGATAACGCCTTCTCCCGGATCAACTTGAAAAGTATTAAATTCTGCTTGATCATATTCCGCTTTTTCTCCAAAAGCGGAAAGGGAATAAACCTCAAAAACGGGAGAAAATTCCACGCTTTCATCAAAATGATTCCTCGTTTTACAAGAGCCAATCAGTTTCTCTTTTGCAGAATCAACAGTTATACCCTCAACTATATTAAATTCTTTCTCCAAATTAACTCCTTCAACTGAAAGGTTACACGATTCCGGAATAATTTCTACAAATTTATTGCCGCCCTCCAAAACGACAAAATCTTTGGCAACATTCATCCCTACGGGCATCCCACTTGGCAGGACGGCTTTTACTAACAGAGAATAAGATCCTTTTAAATAATCCGGAGCGGTATATTTCACATTTCTGGTTAGCACACTTTTCCCTTTTAAATTTATTTCTTCCGGATAAATCATCTGGCCCTTTTCATCAAGAGCGGGCAATTGCGAAACACGGTTTCCTAATATCAAAAATATTCCGTATTTTATATTGGGCTGGACTTGAGAACTATGATTCTTGATTTTAAAAGCAACTTCAAAATTATTGCCGTCTTGAGAAATAATACTCACATTACTTATTTCTATTTCCGCAATGGAAGCAACCGGCAATCCGGATTCTGAATCCACCATGAATGTCCCTGATTGCGAAAAGATATCTTTCTGTTCGCCCGAGGTAGAAAAAAAATTAACCGCTCTAGCGTTAAGAGCGGGAAAGATAAAAAAGAAGATGCTAAAAAAGACCAAGGTTCCTAAAGAAAAAATGGAAAGGAAAGCTTTATTTTTGTTCCTAATTTCCCGAGTCTTGCCAACTTCAAGAAAAAAAATGTTGTTTATCTTCATGCTTTAAATTCCGTAAAACCTATTTTTATATTGTATTTTAATAAATTTGTTTTAATGAAACTATTGCCAGCCGGAAACTTTTTTCCAATAGCCAAAGTCAAGAATTTATCTTAGTATCATTATAATAAAACGAAGGATTAAAACAATAGCTTAGATAAATTGCCAAAAAAATTGAAATTTTTTCTTTTTTAATGTAACTTACTCATTATAGGTTAAGGAGTTGTAGCTCAATTTGGTTAGAGCATCTGCCTGTCACGCAGAAGGTTGCGGGTTCAAGTCCCGTCGACTCCGCATTTTAAAAAGAATTCTTTGTTAAAGGATTCTTTTTTTATTAATTAAATTTAAGCAAAAATATACTATTTTAATTTTTAGGAGTTGACTTATATTAAATTTTATGCTATAGTTAAAAGTTAGTAATTGTACCTTAAATTTTTTTAAAAGGAGGGGGAAATGGAAGGACTAGGAACTTTAATAATAATGACGGTCATGGCTGCCATTATTATGTGGGTCATTGAAGACCCGGCAGGGGATGCCTTTGTTGGGATGGTGATTACCTTTATAGCAATTACCATCGTTATAATGTGGCTCTCC
>JAGYOS010000029.1 GCA_018399475.1 bacterium | reverse complement strand
GGCAAAAAGCATGTCCATCTTCTACTGTTATAGCAATTACTCGGTTGAGCCCTCCAATTTCTCCCGGTTTTTCAGCACGATATTGTTTCTCTGATTCCATGTAGCGGATAGGAAGATCTCGGTATGATCTTGGTTTAGAAGCATAAATTTGAATTTGGTGAGGGCATTGAACCGGTTTTAAAACATAATCTTGTTTATGCCGGGAAGTTACTTTAAAAAGTTCGTCTTTAAATTTGTCAGCATGCCCGGAAATTTTGAAAAGATCAATCTTTGCTAAGTGGGGAGTTGAAACTTTTTCATATCCATATTCTTGGCATATTCTTTCAATCTCTTCTTTTAGCTTATCAATAATAAAAGTTCCCTTAGGAGTGAACAAAGGCAATCCCGGACCAACTAATTTAGAGAAGACAAATAAATCCAATTCTTTTCCTAATTTCCTATGGTCTTTAGCTTCAGCTTCCGCTGATATCTCTAAGTTTTTTTCAAGCCCTTTTTTAGATGCAAAAGCTATTCCATAAATTCGCTGGAGCATTTTATTTTTTTCATTTCCTTTCCAATATATCCCAGATATTCTGGTTAGCTTTATGCCTTCAGAATTAATTTCCCGAGTTGAAGGCAAGCAACGCTCTTGAGAGATGACAGCTAGTTCTCCTATTTTACAAATAGCAATTTTTTGTCTTCCTTCTTTTTCAATCTCTGGTAAAAGTTTTAACTGATAAGACTGGCCGTTTTTAGTAAAAATTTCTTTTATTTCTTTTGAACTTAATTTTTTTTGTTCAAACTTTAGATCTCCATTAATAATTTTACGCATTTCTTTCTCAATGGCAGGCAGGTCTTTAGGAGTTAAACTTTTAGGCAGATCAAAATCATAAGAGAATCCTTTTTCATCCGCTTGGCTTTCGGCAAGTTTTGCTTTGGGAAATAATTTTAAAACGGCGGCGGCTGTAATTTGAGCAACAGAATAATTGAGCATTTTAGCATGGTTCATTTTTTTGGCCATGGGAGTTAATTAATTTTTAAAATATGGTTAAAATAAAATTATTAATAAAAAAGCCCAATAAAATTGACTTGTTGAGGCCCCGGTCGGGGCGGTTCCACTCAACTTTCCAATTTTTATTGGACTCTTTGATGAAGATTTAACGCTTCTTCTTGCGGAAACTCAGCGGCTGGTGAGACCGCCTCATCGTTTCTATTTACTTGTTAATATATAATAGCTAAAATGCCTTAAAATGCAAGAAGATTTATCAGTTAAATTTTTATTTGTAAATTATGATTCTTAAAATTCAAGTTAAAAAAAATTCAACAGTGATTTTGGACTTAAGAGAAAAAAGAAAAATTATAGATAAAATTTCCTGGAAGGATAAGCAAAGTCTTTTAGAAAATCTTCTGCCCAAAATTGATTTTTTACTTAAAAGAAATAAAATATCTGTTCAAGAATTAGAAGATGTTGATCTAAAAATTGCTATGGAAGAAAGTTATTCAACTTACAGAATTGCCAAGGCTA
>JAGYOS010000028.1 GCA_018399475.1 bacterium | reverse complement strand
CGGGACTTATGAAATATGATGAAAATAATCAGCTCGTAAATGATATCGCCTCCGGTTGGGAAGTAAATGAAGAAAAGGTCCAATATACCATTAACTTGAAAGAAAATGTTCTATTCCATGATGGGGAACCTCTTACCGCGGAAGATGTCATCTTTACTCTAAATATAATCCAAAATCCCCGCTACCAATCGCCCTTGAGACTTAATTGGACAGGAGTTGAAACAGAGGCCCGAGGAGACTATCAAATTGTTTTTAACTTAAAAAAGCCGTTCGTTCCTTTTCTTCATAATTTAACTTTTGGCATTTTACCTAAACATATTTGGCAGGATGTAAGCCCGGAAGAATTTTTGCTCTCGGAATTTAACAAAGCCCCTATCGGAACGGGACCTTACTGCTTTAATCGCTTGGAAAAAGATAAAAACGGAATTGTAAGTCAAATTATTCTAAAAGCAAACCCCGATTATTATTTGCAGGAACCTTATCTGGAAACATTACTCTTTAAATTTTATCCTGATGAAGAAACAGCTTTATCCGCTCTGGAGAAAAAAGAAGTTTTGGCAATTAATGATTTGACCCACCACAGTTCCCAAAGAATTAATGAGGAAGAAATAAATTTATACCAAATATCGCTCCCCCGCTACTACGCTATCTTTCTTAATACTTACACAAGCGAAAATTTAGCTGATGATGATACTAGGAAAGCCTTAGCTTGGGCGACTTGTAAAGATGAAATTATAAACGAAGCTCTTTACGGAAAAGGCAAACCCGTAGATTCTCCAGTTTTGACAATACCCATGGACGGAGTTGAAGAATTTGATAAAAGAGGTTGTTCAACTGAAAAAGCCAAAGAAATATTAGAAAAGGCAGGTTGGGAATTAAAAGATTATCTACCCGAAACTGAAGAAGGTGGAAATGGAGAAAACGAGAATGAAGAAAATTCCGATAGTAATGAAAATGAAGCTGAAGAAGAAACTGAAAATAACGAGGATGAAAATGAAGAGCAACCGGAAGAAGAAACTCAGACAGAAATTCAAAAAGTATATTTTGATAAAGAAGATAATCCTTTGCAGATAACTCTGACAACCACCGATTACCCGGAGTTGGTAAAAACAGCTGAGATCATCAAGCAACAATGGGAAAAAGCAGGCATTTTGACCAATTTGGAGATTCTATCAATCGGAGATCTTTTAAGCAGTAAAATAGAACCAAGAGAATATGAGACTCTTCTTTTCGGTGAAACTTTAAAAGTTGACCCTGATCCTCGCCCTTATTGGCATTCCGGTGAGAGAAAAAGTCCCGGACAAAATCTGGCTAATTATAAAAATGAAGAAGTAGATGAACTTTTAGACCAAGGCAGGCAAGAAACAAATGAAGAAACTCGCACCCAGCTTTACCAAAAATTTCAGCTTCTAGTTAACAAAGATATTCCGGCTATTTTCCTCTATTCGCCTTATTATCTTTTCCCTGTTAACAAGTCCGTTCAAGGTATCGCTTTGGAATCTATAGGTACTACCTCCAATCGTTATGCAGGAATAGTCAACTGGCATTTAGACAAAAAAAGGATCAAAAAAACGGCAGAATAATAAAAATAAAATTTAAAAAAGTTTTTACTTTAACTCTAAAATTTGGCTCAAAAATATGATGGAAGAAAAAGATAAAAAAATAGATAAAAATAATTTAAAGAAAGTAATTCTTGAAACTCCTGATCAATTTGCACGGGGTTTAAAAGCTGCCGGCAATATCAGAAGCGAAAAAAAATGTGATTCAATAATAGTTTGCGGAATGGGAGGCTCAGCCATGCCGGGATATCTTCTTCAAACAATCGCCGAACCTAAAGTTCCCATCTTCACCCACACTAACTATGGAATTCCTCTTTCTTTAACAAAGAATCCCCTTTTCTTCATCAGTTCTTTCTCGGGTAATACGGAAGAGACATTGGAATCCTATGAAAAAGCCAGAGGAAAATATGCAGTAGTCGGTTTTTCAAATGGCGGTAAATTGGCTGAAAAATGTTTAGCCGATGGAACGCCAATTGTAAATTACGGGATAAAAGATGAAAATTTTCAGCCCCGCTTTGCCTTGGCAACGGCTTTTTCGGCAATGGCAAAAGTGGCTGAAAATTCCGCAGCGGTTAGAACGATAAACGAACCATTGGAAAAGGTCGCTACTTTTTTAAAAAGTAATAACGAAGGGGAAGTGGCAAATGAAAGTGCTGCCATAGCAAAAGAAATTAAAGGGAAGATTCCTATTTTTTACACCAGTTACGAATTAAGATATGCCGCTATGATAAGCAAAATAAAAATCAACGAGAATTCCAAACTGCCCGCTTTTTGGAATTATTATCCTGAATTAAACCATAACGAATTCAATGGATATTTAAACGGGGACCCCGCTTCTTTTGTAATTATTTCTCTTCAAGATCCCAAGACAAACCCTCAGAACATAAAAAGAGAGAGGATAACAAGAGAAATCTTGACAAAAATGGGATATAATGTACTGTGTATAGAAGCTAAAGGAAAAAACAAACTTGAAAGATTCTTTTATCTCTTAAATTACAGTGACTGGATTTCTTATTATTTAGCGCTTTATATAAATCAAGATCCTACTCCGGTCAAAATGGTGGAAGAACTTAAAAAGAAACTTGCCAAAAATTAGTTTTTTATTTTGTTTTCTTTACTCTTTTAAATTTAACTTTGGTTTTTTATCGCCGGCTTATTCTTAAAAGAAAAATCTTTTGTTTAGCTTTTGAAAAATAAATACTGTTATTTATTTGAGTTGTTGGCCATTTCCACGCCGAGATGGTGAAATTGGCAGACACGCTAGCTTCAGGGGCTAGTGGACTTTTTGTCCTTGAGGGTTCAAATCCCTCTCTCGGCACAATAAATAAAACTTTAAAATTTCAACTAATTGCTAAGCTGGCAATTAAAAATTTTAAATCAGCAAGTAAAAAACAAAAATTAATTTTATTAAAAATAAAAAGTTAAGTAAAAAATAATTAATTCCAGTAATTGGAATTAATTAAGCAGAATAAACAGAATAAATTTTAAACAATAATTATCAGATTAAAATGACTCCAACAAAAAATACAGCAAAAAGATCCTCGGGGCGAAATTCGTTTTCCAGAAACTCCTTCTTTAACAAAAGAGGAGGTCGAGAAAAAAGTTATCGCGCCGGAGGAATTAACATAAGAGGAACAAGGCCTCAAAATAACGGAGGCGAAGTAAAGCCCGTTAAAGACAAATTGCGCATTATTCCCTTAGGAGGATTAGAAGAAGTCGGCCGCAACATGACTGTCTTTGAATACAACGAAGACATAATCATAGTTGACATGGGGATGCAATTCCCGGATGAAGAAATGCCCGGTATTGATTATGTAATCCCCAATTCTCGCTACTTAAGAGATAAAACAGATAGAATTAGGGGGGTAATTATCACTCACGGCCATCTTGATCATATCGGGGCTATCCCCCATCACATGAAAATATTAGGGAACCCTCCAATTTATACAGGCCGCATGACTAAAGCAATTATTGCTAAACGCCAAGAAGATTATAAGAACAGTCCCAAACTCAACATTAAAGACGTTATGCCTGCCGATAAAATAAAACTGGGATCTTTTGAAATAGAATTTATCCATGTTTGCCATTCTATCCCTGATTCTTTAGGTTTGGCTATTACCACACCGGTTGGAACAATTTTCCATACCGGAGATTTCAAATTTGATCAAAATCCTATTGGAGAAGAGCCTACCGACATCGGAGAAATAGCTCTTATTGCTAAAAAAGGAGTACTGGCTTTAATGAGTGATTCAACAGATGCCGGCATCCCTGGTTTTACAATATCGGAAAGCAAAGTCAGAGACTCCTTTGAAAAAATAATTCAAAACGCTGAAGGAAGAATCATCGCCGGAACTTTTTCTACTCTCTTAACCAGAATCCGCCATATGGTAGAAATAGCGGAAAAATATGGCAGAAAAGTAGCTGTTGACGGATTCAGTATGAAAAATACTGTTGAAATAGCCCGAAAAATGGGTTACATCAAAGCAAAACCGGGTACTTTTATAGATATCTCTCAAACAAGTAATTATCCCCTTAATAAAATTATTATTATGTGTACCGGTGCTCAAGGGGAAGGAAATGCCGTTTTGATGAGAATAGCTAACGGAGAACACCAACATGTCAAGCTTGTTAAGGGAGATACTGTTATCTTTTCCTCTTCGGTAATTCCTGGTAATGAGCGTACTGTTCAAAAAGTTAAAGATGACCTTTATAAAAAAGGAGTAAACGTTATCCATTATAAGATGATGGATGTTCATTCGGGAGGCCACGGAAAAAGTGAAGATTTAAGACTAATGATAAACTTGGTAAAACCCAAATATTTAATACCTATCCATGGAAACCATTATATGTTAAGGCTTCACGGCAAATTAGCTAAGGATATCGGCATGCCTGATTCAAATATTCTTATCGGTGAAAACGGCAGAATTATGGAATTTGATAAAAAAGGAGAAGGGAAATTGACAAATCTTAAAGTTCCCGCCAATTATGTAATGGTAGACGGCTTGGGCGTAGGAGACATCGGTAATGTAGTCCTTAGAGAAAGAATGCAAATGTCGCGAGACGGAATGTTTACCGTGATTGTCACAATTGATTCAAAAACCGGAGAGCAAATAGGTAATGCTGATTTGATCTCCCGCGGATTTATTTACATGAAAAATAACCAGGAACTCTTAAAACAAACTCGCCAAGTAATCAGAGACTTAATAATCCAAAAAACAGGAGGCGGACATGCTATTAATTGGGAATATGTCCGCAATGCCATCAGAGATGAAGTGGGACAATTCCTCTTTAATAAAACTCAAAGAAGACCGATGGTTCTACCGGTAGTGATTGAGGTCTAAAATAATAAAAAAATTCAGTATAAACTGACTCTAAAAATCACAATAAGAGTTGACCCAACCCTTATTTGTTAGATATACTCTCAACATGGGTGCATAGCTCAGTTAGGTA
>JAGYOS010000027.1 GCA_018399475.1 bacterium | reverse complement strand
AAAATTTAGCATGCTGGCTAAGGTCGTAATCTCCCCTGGCATGAATGCCTTCCATTTCATCAAAACCAAAAGGATACCGGTATTCTATATCATAAGCCTCTTTGGCATAAAAAACTAAATTTTTATGTTTTTGCCAACGAAGATTCTTTTTTTCAAAACCTAAATTTAAATAAAATTCCCAACGAGCTTTTCTCAATTTTTCATATTCTTCCAATTCACAATCGGGACAAGTAAAATATTGCATTTCCATTTGCTCAAATTCCCGAGTTCTGAAAATAAACTGGCGGGCGGTTATCTCATTTCTAAAAGCTTTGCCCAATTGGGCAATACCGAAAGGGATTTTCACCCTGGTTGAATCCAAGACATTTTTGTAATTAACATAAATACCTTGGCAAGTCTCCCCCCGCAGAAAAACCGGATTTTCTTCAAGACTGCCGGTAAAATTACCCAGATTGGATTTTACTAACAAATTAAATTCTTTGACTTTGGTAAACTCGTTAGCCCCGCAATAAGGACATTTTATTTTCTCCTTATTTTTTTCAAGCAATTGGTTGATTTTAGCTTCATCCATCTTTTCATCAGCTTCAACTCCCGCTCCCGCCAAAAGATGGTCCGCCCTAAGCCGGTAATGGCATTTTTTGCATTCCACTAGAGGATCAGAAAAATGGGAAACGTGTCCGCTTGCTTCCCAAACTTTGGGGTGCATAAAAATTCCGGCATCAAGCCCGATAATTTCTTCTCTTAATTGAACCATGGTTTTCCACCAATAAGCTTTAATTGCATTAGCCAATTCAACTCCGTAAGGCCCGTAATCATAAACCGCTGCTAACCCTCCATAAATTTCCGAGGAAGGAAAAATGAAACCGCGGCGTTTGCATAAAGAAACCAATTTATCCAAAGAAACAGTTTTATTTATTTTTTCCATATTTTTTTATATTTTTTAAAATAAGAATAAAAAACTCGTCTCAAACACCTTAAAAAATTTTAAAGTGTCCGGGACGAGTTTTTCAGTAAGCTATTTCATAAAACCCGCGGTTCCACCCGTTTTCTCTGACTAGAGCAGAGCACCTTTCTTGAAACCGGCTTTACAGGAAAAGCGCCAATCTCTTTTACCTTGTTGAATAAAACCGATTTCGCTTAAATTTTAGAGAAAGCGCATAACAATGTCAAACCAAGATTTTCTAAAAGATGAAAGCGCTACTTGCTTCCCAAAATTAAAGAAAAATAGCACTGAAAACTATTGTTCTTTAACCAACAATATGGCATATTTAAATAGGTAGAAAAAGTAAAAAACCGTGAAAGACGCTCTGGAAAATTTTAAAATCGGTAACAAGAAAAATTAATTTAAGTTTAGATAAGAACCGGCTCTTCAAAAAAGAAGAGGCAATATTTTTAGTTGTTAATTTCCCCTTGATGAAACTCATCACATTCTCCGGATTAGACGGAAGCGGAAAAACCACTCAGATTAAATATTTCACCAATTATTTAAAGTCCCGAGATTTAAATTTCAAGAAAGTTCATACCGTCCAGAACTCTGTCGCAAACAGGTTCAGAAAGAAAAAAACCGGCGGAGAAGAAGTGCCCCGAACAAAAGCGGGATATTGGGGAATTTTTTTAAGAAAAATAGCTTTAATCCTAGATATTTTCCTGTTCCACTTTTTTATAAAAATAAAAAAAAATAAATTTGACGTTATAATTTGCGACCGCTATTTCTACGATTATTTAATAAACATTTACTACTTAGAGAAAAGAACTGACCCTCGGGTCTCTGCTTTAATTAAAAAAATAATTCCCAGGCCGGATTTGGCAATTTATTTAAGAACTCTTCCCAAAGTTGTTTTTAAAAGAAAACCGGAGCAATCACTCGCTTATTTAAGAAAAAAGAGCCAGTTATTTGAAATTTTGAAAAAAGACTTCCACTTAACGGAAATAATTCCTCAAAAGAAAAAACAAGAGACCGCTGAAAACATTATCGGGCTTTATAACACAAATTTTTCACCTTTTAGAGAAAATCATTCGGCAGAGTAAATTTTATTTTTTATGCAAAAAATGCCTAAGTTGCTTCATTCTTTCCTAATCATTAATCTCTCGGAAATAATTTTTGTCTTATCCGGTTATTTTATCCACGCCTATCTGGGAAGGCTTTTTAACCCGGCTGATTACGGCCGTTATGGTTTAATCGTCGCCCTAACAACTATGACTATAGTCTTTATCGGAGATGGAGTGCCCAAAGCTCTTTCCAAATTTATTGCTCAATATCCGGAACGAGAAAAAGCCATAAAAAGAAAAGCGGCCTTAATCCAAATGGTTTTAATAACTGGCGTTTCAATAATTTATTATTTGGGTGCTCCATTTTTAGCCGATTTCTTTAAAGATGAAAGTTTAATCGGGCTAATTCGTTTGTCCACTTTTATCATCCCCGCTTTTGCCATAGCCAGTTTTTACAATAACTATTTCAACGGTTTAAGAATGTTTGGGATGCAAGCGCTTCAGCGCAGTATTCGCTCCGCTGTCAGAATAATTGCCATTATTCCTTTGGCTTATTTCTACGGGATTAA
>JAGYOS010000026.1 GCA_018399475.1 bacterium | reverse complement strand
CAATTTGAAGATATTTATAAGACTCCTCCTGATTGGTACGAAGGAAGTGATCTTGCCACTTTTAATTCTTTATATCTTGTTAGCAGCCTTTCCGGTTTGCAGAGTGAGGCCAATGCGGCTTTTACTTCAAGCCCCGGTGGAGCGAGTTCCGGATCTTCCGGCTTTTCCGGCGGCGGCGGCTTTTCCGGCGGCGGTTTCGGAGGAGGCGGAGGAGGAAGCTGGTAGGGATTTACAGCTAATTTTAAATTTAAAAAATCTATTTTAGTAAAATTTTTAATATAATTTGTTTCTTATATTAGATCCATGAAAATAAACAATATAGAACTGAACAAAAATAATTTTTGGACTCCCTTTCTACAATTTTTTATTATATGGTTAGTTGTCTATCATCTTGGTAGCTCTTACCTTTCTTATATTTTCTATTTATTAGATTTTGATGGAAGATTTTTCTCAACCAATGAAAGGCCTTTTCTATCTTTTTTTACACTTGATTTTGTAGGTCTACTCTCATTAGTTATTTCAGCACTGGCACCAGTTTTTTTAATTATAAGGAGGTTACTAAGTAAAAAACCAAAAAGAGTTTTTTATTTTGAATTGCCAATTTTCATTATAATATATTACCTTTTTTTGATCCCAGGTAATTTTCTTTCTATAAAATATCTTATAAATGTACACGAAAGATCTAGTTGGTGTCATTATGAAACATGTGGCTACGATATTCCGACCTTAGCACTATTTTCTTCCTTTTTTATAGTCATTGGATTTTTTTTGTTAACTTTCTCTCTTTATTGTTATTACAAGGAAAGAGTTTATAAAAAAGAAATTAGGACTGAAGCTTCTAATAGTATGCTAAACTAGTATTTAGCACATCTATGTTTTTATAGGATTTTTTAGGTGATAGGAAAATCAGCAAATAGCCATTAGCACTCAATCTTGACGAGTGCTAATAATTTTTGTAGGATGAAAAGGCTTCTTAAAGCTTAGGTTATTGCCAATTCTAAAATTTATTTTTAATTTTAATTAATAACTAACTAAATAAAAATGGTGACAAAAATTAAACCATTGGGTGAAAATATCTTAGTGGAGTTAAAAAAAGAAGACAAAACAACCAAATCCGGAATTGTTATTCCCGATACCGCCAATGAAGAAAAGCCTCAAGAAGGTTTGGTAAAAGCGGTAGGATCCGGCAAAATTGAAAACGGGAAAAAAATAGAACCGGAGGTTAAAAAAGGCGACAAAGTTATTTTTGCCAAATATTCCGGCAGTGAAATAGAAATTGACGGCAAAGAACATTTAATTCTGAAAGGAGAAGACATTTTAGCGGTAGTTGAATAATTTTCTTTTCATTTTTAGAAAAAGGGGCGGCTCTAGCCGTCCTTTTTTAAATTGGATTGTAATTTTCTTAAAAAGGTTTTTTTGCTATAATATTTCATAGCCTGTTAATTTTTATAAAAAATTCTTAACATGGAAAATTTTTCTCTCGGTATTTCTCAAAGTTCACTTTTTATTTTAATCGTTTTAATGCTCTGGTCTCTTTCTTGGAAAGCAATAGCTCTTTGGAAAAGTGCCCGAAGAGGCCAAGCGGGTTGGTTTATTTTCTTTGTTTTTGTTAATTCAGTCGGTGTAATGGAACTTATTTACCTATTTTTTCTGGGAGGTTTTGGCCCAAAGCAGCTCTCGGAATTAAAGAAAAAAATCCGGCGTTTTTTTCAATCTAAGCCGGTCAATGATGAAAAACTCAAACCTGGAAACAAAAACCTTGAAGAAAAAAACGATAATGATTTAGAGCAGAGATCTTCGGCTGGGGACTTGAATGCCAGAAAGATACTAATGGAAAGAAGAAAAAATAATCTCTAGAGAGAGGAGAAGCCTCTAAAAATAAAAAATTTAATAAAAATAAAATCTCTTTTATAATTTTCTGGCAAACAGTTCTTTTAATCTTTTCCTATCCCCTTTATCCATTTCTTTGGTAAGGGAAAGAATCAAGAAATAAACAATGAAAAAAGCTATCCCACCGGGGAAAAGTATAATCAGCGATTTGGGAAGGAAATAAAAAATTCCGGCAGTAATAGAAACGGCTAACAAGGAACGAAAAAGGGATAAATAATTTAAAAAACCGCCGAAGGTTTTTTTCACCAGGATTAAAGAAATAACCATTAAGATGAAAGAAGTTACAGAAGTGGCTAAGGCGGATCCCAAAATTCCAAATCTGGGAATCAGTAAATAGTTAAAGGTGGCGTTAAAAATCAAGCCGATCCAAGCCAGATAAGCCGAAGCTTTAACTTTCCCGGATCCGTTGAGGATAAAAGCGCAAATATAGAAAATAGTTAAAGCGCCGATTCCAACTACGAATATTTTTAGAGGCAGATCCCCGGCGATGTAACGATTGGAGTAAAAGAGAGTAATAATTTCTTTGGAATAAATTACAATGGCTGCGACTGACGGAACAATCAGCATTATAAGGTAGCGCATTGATTTTTTAATTAGGTCATGGGCTTCTTTCAAGGATTGTTTTTCCAAAATGTTTGAAATTGTAGGCAAGAGAATAAAAGCCAAAGTAGAGAAAAAATAGAAAGGTATCCTGCCGACGGTTATAACGGAATTGTAAATGCCAACCCAATAATCATCTCCGATTATTCTTTTGACAAGGAAAAGGTCAATATTAATAACTAAGTCATAGGCTACCATAAAACCTACAATTCCTAGACCGAAGCGAATAATTTTTTTAGCGGGGAAAAATCCTTTAATCGGGTTTTTGCGATGGCTGTCGGCAAAGAAGGAAAAGACGGAAACAATTGCCGGAGCGGCAATATAGCCAATTATGGCGCCTTTAATCCCGTAGAAATAAGCCAAAGGAATAATGGCAATTATTCTGACAGCG
>JAGYOS010000025.1 GCA_018399475.1 bacterium | reverse complement strand
GACAGTGAAACCGGAACAGATTCCGACCATGATTTAAACTAAATTTTTTAATGGTCAGTTTCAGCAAAAGAAACGAAAGGTTGCTCTTGAATGAGAGCGATGTTTTCGTTTTTCTGGATATTTTTAGCAGCTACAAATGGCATTTCGTCTAACTTTTCAATCAAAAATAAGCCAAGCAAGACTGGGCAGATTGCAGACAATTAGGGGGGTTCTCAAAACCCCTCTTTTTATGCCAATTGCTACCCGGGGAGTGGTAAAAGGAATTACTGCAGCTGAAGTTAGAAATCTAAAAGCCCAAATTATTTTAGCCAACACTTATCATCTGATGGTTAATTTGGGAGAGGATTTTTTAAATAAAATGGGAGGACTGCCTAAATTTATGAACTGGGAAAATCCTATTTTAACCGATAGCGGAGGCTACCAAGTTTTTAGCCTCGCTAAACATCGTAAAATTTCCGACAGGGGTGTTAATTTTAGAGATCCCAGTAGCGGCACTGAATTTTTCTTGAGTCCGGAAGAATCAATCCGAATGCAAAAAGCAATCGGCTCTGACATAATAATAGCCTTAGATGAGTGCACCCCGAAAACCGTAAGTAGGAAAGAAGCTTCAGAAGCGGTTTCTAGGACTGTTAAGTGGGCCAAGCGTTGTTTTCAAGAACATCAAAAAGATAAAAGGGGACAATTATTGTTTGCAGTGGGCCAAGGAGACAGATTTTTAGATTTGCGGCTGCAATGCCTTAAAGATCTCAAAAAAATTGATTTTGACGGTTATTGTTACGGAGGCATGGCTCCTTTGAAGACGGTTTATAAAATGTTGGAAAAAGTTATTCCGGCTTATCCGCAAGACAAGCCCCGTTATTTAATGGGCGTAGGCTATCCCAATGATATTGTGGAATCGGTAAAAAGAGGGATAGATATGTTTGATTGCGTTATTCCCACTCGGGAAGGCAGACACGGCCGAATTTTTATCAGGAAGAAGGGAATCAAGTTAACCGAACCCGGATTTTACGAAACGATAAACCTTCCTCAAGAGAAATTAAAATTTTCCCGAAAGCTTTTTTCAGCTGGTTATGATTCTCCGGTTTGCAAGAAATATACTTGGGCGTATGTAAATTATCTTTTTAAGATCGGGGATTACCTGGGTCCGCGGCTGGCCAGTTTGCATAATTTGGCCTTTTATTTAAACTTAATGCAAGAGATAAGAGAGGAGATAAAAAGAGGAAAGTTTTAAAAAGGGCCAATAGCTCAGTTGGCTAGAGCACGGCATTCGCATTGCCGAGGTCAGGGGTTCAACTCCCCTTTGGTCCACCAGATTAGTTTTTCATTAAAAAATGGATAAAAAAACAAAAAATATAATTGGCTATTCATTCCTTGGTTTGGTGGTTTTGATTATTCTACTCTATAAATTCCTGCCCTCTGATGTTATAACAAGCCTGGTAGGCAAAGATAATCCCGCTTCGGAAGTTTTATGCGCTTTGCCGGTTAAAGTTATGGGCGATTCTATGGAGCCTGTTTTAAAAGCCGGAGAGAAAGTTAAGTTTAATAAATGTTTTGAAACCGAGGAAATTGGGGAAAATACGATTTTAATGTTTAAAGACGGTTCCACTAACCGACTGGCTGTAGTTAAAGAGTTAAAGGAAGAAAAATTGGCATTGTTTCAACCCAATCGGGGAGATCAAATAATTGCCGAGATATTAATCGGAGATGTGATTGCTGTTTATGCTGAAAAATACAGGGGAGGAATTTCGGATTGACAATACTCCCCAGGGGGGTGTATGATTGCCTATGTTGTTTTTTATTTCATTCTTCTTTAAAATTATTTTACAATTATGAGGAAGAATACGGTTAGCCAACGCCTTCACATTGTTAGCGGCCAAATTAACGGGTTAACGCGCCTTATAGAAAAGGGAGAAGATTGCCGTAAAGTAACAGAACAATTTTACGCCATTAATACCGCTCTCAAAAGAGCGATGGACCTTTATTTCAGAAAAAATATGGCAAGTTGTTTAAAATCAATCCATTTGAAAAAAAGAACCGCGATAGAATTTTTATTGCGGGAAATAATAAAAAATAAGTAAAAAAAGTTATGGGAAAACCAATTGAACTAACCGACAAAAATTTTGAGCAAGAAGTGCTCAAATCCGAGATCCCCGTTTTAGTTGATTTTTGGGCGCCTTGGTGCCAGCCTTGTTTAATGATGGCTCCGGCTTTGGAAGAATTAGCGGAGGAGATGGAAGGCCGCTTAAAAATAGGTAAAATTGATACTGACCTGCCTGAGCATCAGGCTTTGGCGGCCCAGTACCAAATTCAAAGCATCCCTAATATGAAACTATTCAAAGATGGGGAGTTGGTAAAAGAATTTATCGGTTTGCGGGACAAAGAGACTTTTAAGGGAGAATTGGAAGCCGAACTCTAAAATGTTCCTCAAATCCTTTAAAAATAAAAGATTTTTTAAAATTTATGCCTGATAAACCTGATAAAAAGGAGAATTTCTCATTGATTATAGTCGGAGCCGGTCCGGCAGCTTTGACGGCTTCAATTTATGCTTCCCGCTACAGTCTGGATCATTTGGTTATTGGCAAGGCCTTTGGCGGGCAAGCTTTTGAAGCTCATAAAATTTGTAATTTTCCGACGGAAAAAGATATCAGTGGAGCGGAACTCGCTACCAAAATGAAAGATCACGCCCAATTTTTAGGCGCTGAATTTTTACTGGATGAAGCAATAGATATTAAGCGAGTGCATGAAAAATTTAGCGTTGCCGTTAAATCCGGCAAGAAATTTACCTCCGAGGCGATATTATTGGCTACCGGCACCGAACACCGCCGGCTGAATCTGCCGGAAGAAAATGATTTTATCGGAAAAGGAGTTTCTTATTGCGCTACTTGTGATGCTATGTTTTTTAGAGATAAGACGGTTGCCGTTGTAGGCGGTAGCGACAGTGCCAATACCACGTCTCTTTATTTGGCTGAAATAGCTAAAAAGGTTTATCAAATTTATCGCCAGGGAGAATTACGCGGTGAAACAGAATGGATAAATCAGATAAAAAGGAACAAGAAGATTGAAGTTATTTACAATACGGAAGTAACCGGTCTGGCAGGCGAGCTGAAAT
>JAGYOS010000024.1 GCA_018399475.1 bacterium | reverse complement strand
AGAACATTGGCGAGAATAGCCAAAACGGATTGAAAAATAAAAACGGATAATAAAACAGCAATTGGGATAAAAGCGGCTCCCAGGCTCGTATAAATCGCTCTTACTTTTTGAGGGCTTTTGCTAAAATAACCTTCTGAAACAGTGGCGGCATAAATTTCCTTTTTAAGTACGGGAATGTGGCGATAAAATTTATTTTTAAGCTGAGAAAGTTTTTTTTCGGAATCAGTCCCAAAAATTTTATCTAAAAAAGTTATTTCAAAACTCTTTAAGCCGGCATAATCATTTTTTATTTTTTCCAGCCGGTAATCTTTGCCTAAAGAAATCCCGATAATTTTTTTCTTTTCCACCTCTTTTATCTTCAGATAACCCTTTACCGCCAAAGAGATAATTAAAGAAGACAAATCAACATTATCAACTTTTTCATCAATCACAGTCCCCAGTTCTTGAGCAGTCATTTTATCGGGAGGGTTATAACGAGGAATAATTACTCCTTTTCCTTCCGGATCCTTTCCTCTTCTAAACCAGAGAGAAAAAAGCAGTGCAAAGACAAAAATAGGAGCCGTGAAAGCATAAATTGCCCCTAAATTGTCTTCCAAAGCCCAAAGCAATCTTTGCTGTCCGGAGGCAGGAGAGACAATTCCCTTAGGCCAGCTTAAAATAGCCGTAAAACCCTCTTGAGGCTTTAAGAAAAATCCTCCTTCCAAATTAAAAACGACTTCATTTTTCTGAGTAATTTCCCCCAAACAGGAACTTTGAGTTGAACCCGGAACTCCGGTATAACAAGCTTGTTTTAATTCTTCTGGCTCCACCTCTTGAGGTAAGATAACTTGGAAACTTGAATTTAGAATAGGTTCTGACCATTCATCTCCGGTAACATTCCAATAAAGCTCATCATGGTCAGAGAAAAAACCGACAGCCCGAAAAACTTTATATTTTATAACATAAGTTTGAACACCGCTTACTTCCACATTGGAGTCCCCTATCTTTATTTTTAAATAGCGGCCTTCTTTGCTCTTGCTAAAATTGTAAGGGATTCCTTTCTCATCACTGACAGTTATCTCTTTCAGCCTAAGATTATATTGAGATCCCAGAACTCTGGTTTCTTTTATATTTTCAGCCGCCCCTTCTTCAATCCTTTCAATCTTATATTCAACCGGAATGGTCCTGAAAATCCCATGGCGGTCGTATTCACCAAAATCATAAACAATTTTTTCAGTAATATCTACCGAGCTGTCTTCGTTAACAACAGCCGAAACCGAAAAATCATTAATAACGCCTACATTTGCGGTAGGAGTAAAAGATTGATCAGCCAAGCACGCTCGGCTGCCAAAAATTCCTAAAATAACTAATGCAACGAGATAGAATTTTTTTTTGAAAGACATGATTTCTAATTTATAATTTAAAATTTCCAATTTCCCTAAGCGTTCTCTCCAGTTCTTCTCCAATTTCTGCTTCAAATTTCCTCTCTTTGCCAAATCTATCCTGAAATTCTATTTTTTTAGCCACTAAAAACATTCTCTTCAGACCTGCCGGCAAAGGAAGCCTCTTGAATTTGTATAAAGAATCTCCCGCTATAGGATGGCCAAGAGATTTTAAATGAACTCTTACTTGATGAGTCCTGCCCGTTTTGGGGTACACTTCGCACAAAGTAAAGAAAAAAAACTTAGCAGGAGAAACAACAACTTTAAATTTTGCTAAAACTTGATAAAGCGTTCGGGCGTCTTTCCTGTCTTTGGCGTAAGGTGCAGTTGTTCTTAAAACTGTATTTTTAGGAGACCTGCCGATCGGTAAATCAATTTCTCCGGAATCATTTTTTAAATCACCATGGACTAAAGCCCAATAAGCTTTCTTGATTTTTCTTTGCTGAAATTGACGCTTATAGTAATAAAAAGCCTTATTGCTCCTGGTAATAATCATTAAACCTGAAGTGTCTTTATCCAACCGATGCACTATACCCGGACGCTCCGGAGATTCACCTACTTTTTTAATTTCCGGATATTCAGCCACTAAATAATTTGCCAAGGTGCCGGTTAAATTTTTAGTATCGGGATGAACTTGCAAACCAGCCGGTTTATCTATAATCAAAATGTCTTGATCTTGAAAAATAACTTTAAATTTTCTAGCCGGTGAATCAGCCGGCGGCTGCTTTTTCCCTAATTCCAACTCGGACTTTTTTTTAAATGTCATTGCCCATCTTCAGCTTCTTTAAATATTTTCTGAATTCATCTTTTGTCTCTTTATGCTTTAAGCCAAATTCAACCGTAGCTTTTAGAAAACCGATTTTTGAACCACAGTCAAATCTTTTTCCTTCAAATTCATACCCATAGATCGGCTTGGTTTTTAGAAGCTGGATAAAACCATCTGCTAATCTTTGCTCTCCGTCAGCGGAAGTTTTTCCTTCTTCAATGGCCGTAAAAACTTCCGGTGTAATAATATATTTGCCCACTACCGCTAAATCGGAAGGAGCTTCTCCAGTTTTCGGCTTTTCAACAAAATCGTGAATTTCATAAACTCTTTCTCCCACTTTGGTCCCTTCTATAACTCCGTATTGGGACACCTGGCTGCGGGGTATTTTTTGAAGGCAGACAACCGGATCTTTATATTTTTCATAAACATTCATTAATTGTTTGATTGCCGGAGTTTGTGAATCAATAATATCATCGCCGAAAAGAACCGCTATCGGTTCATCCCCTACTAAATGGCGAGCACAGAGCAAGGCATTTCCATCTCCTTTAGGCTCCGGCTGTCTTACATAAGTAAATTTTGCCAAATTGGAAATTCCCCTAACATCTCTTAAAAGATCCTTCTTGTTTTTTTCAACTAAATTATGTTCCAGCTCAAAAGACTTATCAAAATGATCTTCAATAGCTCTTTTGCCACGGCCGGTAACAAAAATTATTTCTTTAATCCCGGCAGCAACTACTTCTTCAACCAAATGCTGGATGATTGGCTTGTCTACTATAGGTAACATTTCCTTGGGCATATTTTTGGTAGCCGGCAAAAAACGTGTTCCGTAACCGGCAACCAAAAGAATCGCTTTGTTAATCATAGAAAAAAATAAAAATTAAAAACGGTCTAACCAAAAAACGGTTCCCGCGATTAAAATGGAAATAACAATTAGAATAGAAGCATCTACCAGAATATGGATACCCACCTTTTTCTTTTCTTCGTCGCCGGCAGAAATATAATACCGAGAAAAACCAAGCAACAGCCAGCATAATCCAAAAAAACCCAAGCCTCCGCTAAGCCATTTTAAAAAAGCGTAAAAGGCTTCTAAATTTGATAAAACACCGATAGGATTGTCCAAAATCAACAATTAATTATAAGAATATTAAACTTATAATATCATTTTGAGAAATAAAGCACAAAAAAGAAAATTGAGGAGAT
>JAGYOS010000023.1 GCA_018399475.1 bacterium | reverse complement strand
AGAATAGCAGCTTTGGGTTTCAAACATTATTATCTTAAGGATTTTAAAGTCATTCATCATCATGGGCAAAGCGCTAAAAAATGGCCCGAAATAGCTAGATTAAAAGCTTGGAGCAAAGGGCTTTACTATTTTTTGGCCAAGCATTATGCTAAAGAACGAATAGCGTTTAGGTTCATCTTAAAAATGGAGGTGTTTTTTATTTTTTTAGGGAGAATAATTATTGAAACTTTAAAAAAATCGTTAAAGCGTCAGTAGTTTTTTTATTTTTATTAGTTTTGTTTATTTAACATCATGGCTTATTATTATCCCGGTTCCAAAGAAGACGAATTTATTTCCGGAAAATTAAAAACTATGGGCAAAAAACCGGCAGTTAAAAATTTAGAAGAAGAGCCTACCGAGAAATTATTTAAATCAAAAAACCGGTTTAAAAAAATCGCCGGTATTTTACTCTTGATTTTCTTGCTTGTGGGAGGAGCTCTTTTTTATAAAACCTCTAATCTCATTTCTAAAATTTCTTTTTCCGGAGGAAGCATTTTTGGCGGGTTATTTAAAGACATGGAAGACGTTAAGGGTTTTAAGGAGGGGAGAATCAATATATTACTTGTCGGAATGAGAGGCCAAAATATTCCCGGCGGCAGTTTATTGGCTGATACCATAATGGTTATTTCCGTTAAAAATAAAGAGAACAAAGTGGCCATGCTTTCTATCCCGCGTGATCTTTACACGGAGATCCCGGGGAAAAATTATTCGCGGAAGATCAATGAAGCAAATGTGATCGGTGAAGAAGCGGGGAGAGGGGAAGGCTTAGAATTGATGAAAGCAACAGTGAGTAATGTAACAGGATTGCCTATCCACTATGCGGTATCAGCTAATTTTGATGCTTTACGGGATACTGTGGATGTTTTAGGAGGAATTAATATCTATCGTGAGCAACCTTTTTATGAAGGAAAGCAGTTTGTTGAAGGCGGTGAGTGCGGCGGTGAATTCAGTTTACCGGCAGGCGATGTAAAATTGGATGGAGAGACAGCTCTTTGTTACACCAGAGCGCGTTTTGCTACCTCTGACTTTGACAGGGCTAAAAGACAACAGGAAGTATTATTGGCAATTAAGGAAAAAGCTTTGAGCGTTGGTACCCTCTCTGATTTTGGCAAATTGAATAATTTAATTAGTGTTATGGGCAATAATATCAGGACGGATATGCGCTCCTGGGAAATGCAAAAGTTATTTGGAGTTTTAAAAGGGTTGGATGATCCTGAGATTTACCGCAAGGTTTTTAGCACTGCTGAAGACGGATTGCTTTATTCTACAAACAATGGTTCCTATATCCTTTTGCCGGTAGGAGAAAATTACGAAAAAATTCATCAGGCGTGCGCTAATATATTTGAGGAAGAGCAATGAGAAAGGTAGATGTTTCCATTATCATTGCCAGCTACAAAAATGTTTCTATCCTTAAATTATGTCTTGATGCTTTGTTCAAAAATATCAGCGATGAAATAAGCTTTGAAGTTATCGTAGTTGATATTGAGTCTCAAGAGGAAATTAGGGATCTTGTTTTGGATAATTATCCCGCAGTAAGGTTTATTCCTCTGAAAGAAAATGTCGGTTTTGCCAAAGCTCTGAATAAGGGGATAAAAAATTCATGTGGGGAAGCCATCCTTTCTTTAAATCCTGATATTATTATCAGAAAAGGATCAGTAGAAAGGCTTTACAATTATATCGCTAATCATCCAGAAGCTGGAATTGTAGGTCCTAAACTGCTAAATTTTAACGGCAGTCGGCAGGATTCTTGTTTTAGTTTTTACACTCCGACCACCGTAGTTTACAGAAGGACTTTTTTGGGCAATTCATTTTTTGGCAAAAAGTCCCTTAAGAAATTTTTTATAAGGCCCAAAGAAGATAAGCCTCAATCTATCAAGGGTTGGCTAATGGGATCCGCTTTAATGTTGAGAAGTGAAAACATAAAGAAAATTGGTTTGATGGATGAGCGTTATTTCATGTATTTTGAAGATGTTGATTGGTGCCGGCGTTTTTGGGAAGCTGGCTTTGAAATTGTTTATGTTCCTCAGGCGGAGATGTTTCATTATCATGGGAAAATGAGTGCCTCTAGAAATATTTTCTCCTTGCTTTTTAATAAAATGACTTTTATCCATTTTCTATCAGGATTAAAATATTTTATTAAATTTAAAGGCTGGAAGGTAAATTTAAAAAAATCATAAACATTGTTAGAAATGAGCTATCAAAGAGAGAAAAAACAATTTAGAATTTATTTACTGGTTATTGCTTTAGTAGCCTGCTTTACTTTAGGAATGTTTTTGGGGAGGAAAAACTCCGCTAAGCTTGATTCGGTAATCCCGGTAGAAAGCGGCGAAGAATTTTCTAGAGAAGACTTGAATTTTTTAAAGGAAGTTTGGGACAAAGTAAAAAAGAAATATGTTGGAGAAATTCCTAACGAGAAAGAAGTCTTGGAAGGGGCCGCTAGGGGAATAGTTGAATCTTTAGGCGATCCCTACTCTGTTTATTGGAACGAAAAAGAATCCCAGGAATTTTTAGAAGATATGGAAGGCAGTTTTGAAGGGATTGGAGCTGAATTAAGCATTAGAGACCAAGTGCTGACGATTGTTTCACCTTTAGATGGAATGCCGGCTCAAACAGCCGGGATAGAAGCCGGAGATAAAATTTTGCAAATAAACGGTGAAATAACTACGGAAATGACCTTGGATGAAGCGGTTAGTAAAATTAGAGGTCCCAAAGGAACTAAAGTTAAATTAATGATTTTTAGAGATGGTAATGGCAATGGAGATCCTCTGGAATTTGAAATCACCAGAGCCAAAATAGATATTAAAAGCGTTAGCTGGGAAAAGAAAGATAACCAATTGGCTTATCTTAGGGTAAGCGGTTTTTTAGGAGATACCGAAGAAGAATTTTCGAAAGTTGCCAAGGAGATAGAAGCTTGGGGAGCTCAAGGAATTATTCTTGATCTGCGGAATAACTCCGGCGGTTATTTGGAAGTGGCAGTGGATCTTGCCAGTTATTTTCTACCGACAGGGTCCTTGGTAGTTAAAGAAAATTATGGAGATTCCAATAAATCAAAGGACGAAGAACATTATACGAAAAATAAACTAAATACAACGAGCTTAAAAAATTATCCTTTAGTTGTTTTGATCAATGAGGGAACCGCTTCTTCGGCTGAAATTCTTGCCGGTGCTGTTAGGGACAACCGGGGAGTAAAATTGGTTGGTGAGAAAACTTTTGGAAAAGGTTCTGTCCAGGAGATAGAAAGACTGAGCGACGGATCGGTTGTTAAAGTGACGGTAGCTGAATGGTTGACGCCCAAAGGAACTAGCATTAAAGAAGAAGGTTTAAATCCGGATGTTGAGCAGAAAAATTTATATGGCAATGAAGAAGAAAAGCAAGAAGACCAACAATTGCTTAAAGCGATAGAAATTCTTACAAATTAATTTTTTAATTATTAATTTTTTATTATGCCTTTGGAAATTGTATTGCTTCAAAATGTTGATAAATTAGGAAAAGCCGGAGATGTTGTTTCGGTCAAGGAAGGTTATGCCAGAAATTTTTTGCTAAGGTTTGATTTAGCAATGCTGGCGACTCCGGCTGCCAAAGATAAAGCCAAGGAACTAAGAAAACAGAAAAAAACCGCCGGAAAATTGGAGGAAAAAGAATTAAAAAAGATGGCTAAAAAAATTTCCGAGATGGAGTTTGTCTTGAAAAGAAAAGCGGAAAACGGAAAACTTTTCGGTTCGGTAACCGATTCCGAGATAATAAAACTTTTGGAAGAACAGGGGGTAGAATTAAAGAAAAATCAATTAAAGATGAAAGAAGCTGTTAAAAAAATCGGAAACTATGAAATTGAAATCAGTCTCTCCAAGGGAGTTTCCGGTAAAATAAGACTTAAAGTTGTGGATGAAAAAAAATAGAAGGCAGAGAAAAAAATATATTTTTGTTACCGGAGGAGTAATGAGCGGAGTAGGAAAGGGAACGACTTGCTCGGCAATTGCCGCTATCTTAAAAGGGAAAGGCTTTAGAATTACCGCTTTAAAAGCCGATCCTTATGTGAATATTGATGCGGGAACAATGAATCCTACGGAACATGGGGAAGTTTTTGTATTAACCGATGGCACTGAATGCGATCAAGATATGGGCAATTATGAAAGATTTTTAGAACAAGAATTGCTTGGCTCCAATTATATGACTACGGGGAGCGTTTACCAAAAAGTAATTGAGAGAGAAAGGGCTCTAAAATATAAAGGGAAATGTGTGGAAGTCGTTCCTCATATTCCTTTAGAGGTTATTAAAAGGATAGAAAGAGCAGCCCAAAAAACTAAGGCGGAATTTTGTATTATTGAGATAGGAGGTACTGTAGGCGAGTACCAGAATATTCTTTTTTTGGAAGCTGCTAGAATGATGAAGCTAAAATATCCGGAGGATGTTTTGATTACCATGGTTAGCTACCTTCCGATTCCGGATAAAGTGGGAGAGATGAAAACCAAGCCGACTCAGCATGCGGTGAGAACTTTAAATTCCGCCGGCATTCAACCCGATCTTATTATCGCTCGTTCGGAAAAGTCTTTAGACCAAAAAAGAAAAGAAAAAATAGCCACTTTTTGCAATATTCGGGAAGAAAATATAATCTCCGCACCGGACATAGATTCCGTTTATCATCTGCCGGTTAATTTTGAGAAAGACCAAATAAGCCAAATAATTTTAAAAAAATTTCGGCTTAAGCAGAAGAAAAAAGATCTTCGTCCTTGGAGAAGGCTCTCCCGGAAAATAAAAAACTTAAAAAAGCAAGTTAATATAGCAGTTGTGGGCAAATATTTTAGTACTGGCGATTTTGTCCTTTCTGATTCTTATATTTCTGTTATAGAAGCTATCAAGCACGGAGCTTACAAAAACAACGTGAAGCCTGAACTGACTTGGATTGATTCTTTAAAATACGAAGACGATCCCACTGCCACTAAAGAACTAGATAAATTTGACGGTGTAGTTGTCCCCGGCGGATTTGGAGAACGAGGCATTGAGGGAATTATAAACGCGATAAAATTTTCCAGGGAGCATAAAATTCCTTATCTGGGTCTTTGTTATGGGATGCAATTGGCGGTGGTGGAATATGCCCGTTCCAAGGCAGGGATGAAAAAAGCGACTACT
>JAGYOS010000022.1 GCA_018399475.1 bacterium | reverse complement strand
CTAATTTCCAAAATAACATTTCGCGAATCGTCAGGATCGGGAGCGATGGTTAAATAATCCAGCTCTTGTTGCAATTTTTTTAAATCTTTGGAAAATTTTAGATTTTCTTCTTTGGCGATAGCCGCTAATTCTTCCTCTGCCGCATTTTCAACCAATTCTTGATTGCCTTTTATCAAGTCTTTTAAACGGTTTATTTTATCAACCAAGTCCTTAATCTTTTTTAATTCTACGTGTTCTTTGCTCAGAGTTTTCAGTTTTTTAAAATCAGCAGCCACTTCGGGGTCGCTAAGCTTTTGAGAGATCTTGGCATATCTCTCTAAATATTTTTGGTAGAGGCTAACCATTAGAATTTATTTGGGTTTCTTATCCTGTTTCTTTCCCGATCCTATTTTAAGAGTTTTGGTTTTTTTAGTAGAAGTTTTCTTTCTTGAAACTTTTTTGCCTTGAGTGTTTTTTCTGAAATTTTTTTTAATCTTTTTAGATTTACCAAGTCTCTCAATAAAGCGGTTTACTCTTCCAGTAGAATCAACTATTTTTTTCTTCCCCGTGTAAAAAGGATGGCAAGCACTACAAATTTCCACCTCCATTACAGGGACTGAGGCTCTGGTTTTTACAACGTTTCCGCAAGCACATTTTATTGTACAGGGACCGTATTCGGGATGAATTCCTTTTTTCATGTTTTATTAGTTATATTTTCTCATGCCAATAAAATCGCATATTTGCTTAAAATAGTCAATAATAGCCAATTTATTCAAGGCTTAATTTTCTTCCCGTAAATTTAGTTAATTTGCGTTGGCTTATGATTACGGTATATAATTAAAAAAGACTGAAACTTATTTCCGGACAAAGCTGAGGAAATAAGGGGAGGGATCTTAATTCGCTTAACTTAAAAAATGGCAGAATTAAGAACAATTGATAAGAGTGATGTCTCCAATAAGACTGTTGTCTTAAGGGTTGATTTTAATTGCCCGATTAAGAATGGAAAAATTTTAGACTCTTATAGAATTAATTGTAGTCTGGATACTATTCAATATCTTTTTACCAACGGAGTGAAAAAAATAGTTATTTTGGCTCATTTGGGACGTCCGGAAGGAAAATTTAAAAAAGAGCTCTCTCTTCTGCCTGTGGTAAATAATTTTGCCGAGCAAATGGCGGATTTTGGTTTGGGGGACTTAAATATTAAATTGTTGGAATATAAAAAAGATATTAGAGATTGTGTAGCTGAAGCCAAAGAGACTAAAAGCAGAATAACTTTTTTACCGAATATTCGTTTTTGGAAAGAAGAAACTGAAAATAAAGCGGATTTTGCCAAAGAATTAGCTTCTTTAGGAGATATTTTTGTAAATGATGCTTTTAGCACTTGTCACCGTTCTCACGCATCAGTCGTAGGGATAACAAAATATTTACCCAGTTATGGAGGATTTCTTTTAATGAAAGAAATTAAAGAAATTGAAAGAAATGTTAAAAAACCAGCTTCGCCGGCTTTAGCTATTATTGGAGGGGCAAAATTGGAGACTAAAATGCCGGTAATCCAATCTTTGGCAAAACGTTACGCTAAAATTTTAGTTGGAGGATTGGTTGCAGTAGAGCTTATGAAAAAAATAAAAAGAGATAAAAAAACGCTTGCAGCTTTCTCTCCTGAAAAGATTATTTTACCTTTGGGATTTAAGGGCGCTAAAAAACAAGATATAGATGAAAAATCAGCTAATAAATTTTCCGAATTGGTAGCTTCCGCCAAGACAATCCTTTGGAATGGTCCCTTGGGAAAATTTGAAGAAAAACCTTTTGAAAAAGGGAGTAAAATTGTTGCCGCAGCAGTGGCTAAATCCGCGGCCTATAAATTGGTCGGAGGAGGAGAAACTAATGAAATGCTTAAAGTTTTTGGTATTTTTGATAAAATGGATTTTGTTTCCACCGGAGGAGGAGCCATGCTTGAATTTATCGGGAAAGGTAAATTGCCGGGAATAGAAGTTTTAAAAAAATAGAACACGGGGTCTAATGCCCCGGCTTATTTTTAGCTTTGTCACATGAAAATAAAAAAAATCAACGCTTATGAAATTCTAGATTCTCGGGGGAATCCCACCGTTAGAGTTAAAGTTACACTGGAGAGCGGGACGGTTTCTTTCGCCAATGTTCCTTCGGGCGCTTCAACCGGAGAGCATGAAGCTCTTGAATTAAGAGACAATGATTCAAAAAGATTTCACGGGAAGGGAGTCACTCAGGCCGTTAACAATGTGGAGAGGAAAATCGCTCCTGAAATTATCGGGATGGAAGCCAACGGACAAAATGAGATAGACCAAAAAATGATTCAGTTGGATGGGACTCCCAATAAAGCCAATTTGGGAGCTAATGCTATCCTGGGAGTTTCTTTGGCTGTTTCCAGAGCGGCCGCTTTGGAAATTAAAACGCCTTTATACCAATATTTAGCCAAACTTGCCGATTTTCAGAGAGAAAATAAAAATTTTCCGGATCCGATGTGCAACATGATCAATGGCGGAGCTCATGCCGATTCCGGCTTGGATATTCAGGAATATATGCTTGTGGCTAACGGTCTTGGTTCTATTGAGGAAAAAATTAGAGCCTTGGCGGAAATTTATCATACCTTGAAGAAGAATTTTCAAGCAAAAAAACAAGTGGTGGCGGTTGGTGATGAAGGAGGATTTGCACCAAAACTCAAGAGCAATGAGGAACCTTTGATTCATTTGATGGCAGCTGTTGAAGAGGCCGGTTATAAAATGGGAGAAGAGATAAGTTTCGCTCTTGATGTGGCAGCTTCTCAATTTTACGACAAAGCGTCCCAAAAATATTTCTTGAAACTTGACGGCAAAGAACTTACCTCCGAAGAATTAATCGGTTATTATAAAGAACTAATTACTAAATATCCCTTGATTATAATAGAAGACGGCCTGGCGGAAGATGATTTTGAGGGCTGGAAAAAGTTTAATCAAGAATGTGGCAAGAATCTGAATATCATGGGAGATGATTTTACTGTGACAAACAAAGAAAGGCTGGTCCAAGCTTTAGAAAATAAAGCTCTTAACAGCCTGCTTGTTAAGCCCAATCAAATTGGAACTCTCAGTGAAACCTTGGAATGCATGGCCACCGGACGCACTTGGGGAATAAAAATGGCCGTTTCTCATAGAAGTGGAGATACCCAAGATGATTTTATCGCTGATTTAGCGGTTGGAACCGGAGCCAATTGGTTGAAATCGGGAGCAATGGCAAGGAGTGAAAGGATTGCTAAATATAATCGGCTTTTGGAAATAGCCAAAGAAGAAAAAATAACTTTAAAAAAATGATGGAAGCTAAGAAAAAAAATAATCCTTATGTTGCTGTAATTTTAGACGGTTTTGGAATTGCTCCGAAATATGAAGGCAACGCGGTAGCTCTTGCTAAAAAACCCAATTACGAAAAATTAAAAGAAAAATATCTTTATACCGAACTGGGAGCTACGGGAGAAGACGTAGGGTTGGCAGCCAATGAAACTTCAGGCAGTGAGGTGGGCCATTCTAATATTGGGGCCGGCAGAGTAGTGGAGCAAGAATCAAAAATTATTTCTCAAAAAATTAAAGACGGCACTTTCTTTAAGAACCCGGTATTGGAGAAAGCAATGGATAACGTAATCAAAATAAATTCCAACTTGCACCTGATGGGTCTTATTTCTAATGATGACAGTCCCCATTCCAAAATAGATCATTTCCTTGCCATTTTAAAAATGGCAAAAATGAAAGGTGTTTCTAAAGTTTTTATTCATTTTTTTACCGACGGTAGAGATTCCAAGCCTCGGAGTGCGGAATACCATTTTAAAAAGTGGCAGAGTCAAATGGATAAAATCGGTATTGGTAAAATAGCTACTATTGGAGGTAGATTTTACGGGATGGATAGAGTTAAAAACTGGGATCGTTTGGAAAAAGCTTATAATGCTATGGTTAAAAGCGAGGGAGAAAAAGCTAACTCTGTTCAGGAAGCTGTTTCCAAAGCTTATAAAAAAGGTTTAACTGATGAATATATTTTACCTACCGTGATTTATGAGAAAGGGAAACCGGTTGCTAAAATAGCCGACAATGATTCTGTTATTTTCTTCAACTTACGTTCCGACAGAGCAAGGCAGCTTACCAAACTTTTTGTTTTAGAAGAGTCAAGAGAAACCGAGTTGCCTCAACCAAGAATTAAAAATTTATTTTTTGTCACTTTAACTGATTTTGGTCCTAATATTAATTCTCAAAATGTTTTTGCGGCTGAAAAAATTTACCAATCTCTTCCCAGTGCTTTAAGTGGCTTAAAGCAATTATATATTTCCGAAACGGAAAAATTTGCTCACGTAACCTTTTTCTTAAACGGAGGTTTTGCCGATTCCATTGCCGGAGAAAAAAGGATTATGATCCCTTCACCTGATATTGATTCTTATGCTAAAACTCCGAAAATGTCAGCCAAGCCCATTACGGATACCATAATTAAATATTTGCAAGAGGAAGCTTATGATTTTATTTTAGTGAATTATCCCAATCCTGACATGCTTGGCCATACCGGAGATATAAAAGCAGCCATTCAAGGCATAGAATTCGTTGATAAATGTTTGGGGAAAATTTGGGGAGAGGTGCAAAAAAGAGAAGGTGGTTTGTTTGTTTTTGCCGACCACGGAAACGCAGATGAAATGCTTGATAGAAAAACCGGCGAAAAATTGACTTTTCATACTAAAAGTCCGGTTCCTTTCATTGCCGCTTGTGATAAATTGAAAGGGAAAAAAATCACCAGTGGCGGCAAGTTGGGAAATATTGCTCCCTCGATTTTAAAAACTATGGAGGTGGAAAAAGAAAAAAAGATGGGGGAGAGTTTGTTTTAATTCAATTATTTATTACTTGCTTTAATTTTTTATTTTAAAAATGGAAAATCAATTAACCACAATTGGCTCGGCTACTAGAGATATTTTTTTAATTCCCAAAAAAGTTCTTGTTATCAATAACGAGAAAAATTTAGCTTGCCAAAAATTAATGGCTTTTGAATATGGAGCCAAGGAAGCCGTTGAATATTTAAGCTTCCATGCCGGAGGGACGGCTGTTAATGTTGCCGTCGGTTTGGAAAGGCAAGGCATTCAAACTGCCGCTCTTTGCGCTGTCGGGGAAGATGAATCAGGCAAGGCTGTTTTGGAGACTCTGGAAAAAGAAGGAGTGGATACTGCTTTGGTGAAAATTGTTCCGGGAGGAAGAACTGACCGGTCCTTAATTATTCTTGATAAAATGACCGGAGAGAGAACAGCTTTTGTCAATAAAAGTGCCGGCCAGGAGTTAGAAATTGAATGTTCTTCCATTGATTCAGAAGCCATTTTTGTTTCTTCCTTAAAATATGACTGGGAAGAAAAATTCAAAGAACTTGAAAAATGCGCTGCCACTTTTCACAAAAGACTTTTCTTTACTCCCGGTACGACTCAAGTCAAGGCTGGGATGGATAAAATGGCCGGCTTTTTAGAGCAGGTTGAAGTGATACTTCTTAATGAAGATGAAGCTATTGAACTTACCCGCCAAAAAGTAAAAGTAAATATGCGAAAAATGATGGCTGATATCTGCAGCCACGGCCCTAAAACAGTGGTTGTTACTTCCGGAGAAAAAGGGGTTTATGTTTATAACAGCCGGGAATTTTTCCATGTTCCGTCTAAGAGAATAAAGATTAAAGATGCTACCGGAGCGGGAGATGCTTTTGTCTCGGGGTTTTTAGCGACTTATCTTAGGCGGGGATCTTTGAAGATAGCTGCTGAGAATGGAGTGCGCAACGCCGTTTCAGTTATAACCCACATTGGGACTTTAGAAGGTTTATTAAGAAAATAATTTATTTTTTATGAAAAAAATACCCATTGAAGTATCAGCCAGGCATCTGCATTTGTCGGAAACCGATGCAGCTTTTATTTTTGGAGAAGGCTACCGTTTTAATCCTTTAAAAAAATTATCCCAGCCGGGATATTTTTCCACCCGGGAAACGGTTAAAATAGTTTATCAAGGAGAAAAAGGAGAAAAAAGTTTAGACAACGTCAGACTCATAGTTCCTCTTAGGGAAAATTCTCAGCTGGAAATTTCCAAAACCGATGCCCGCAAGTTGGGAGCCAATCCCCCCGTTCGTTTAAGCGGTAATATTGAAGGAACTCCCGGTTTTAAAATTGTGGGTCCGGTGGGGGAGTTATCCAAAGAGAAAGGAATGATAATTGCCAAAAGGCATTTGCACATCTCTTCAGTGAAAGCGAAAGAATTTGGGTTGGAAAATGGTGACGAAATTAAAGTGAGGGCCGGAGCGGGAGGAGAACGGGAATTGATTTTTTATAAAGTGGTTGTCAGAGTGGCTGATAATTTTGAATTAGCAATGCATATTGATACCGATGAAGGTAATGCGGCGGGCATTTCTGATTATGGCTTGGGGGAAATTATTTTAGATTAAGTTTTCGTTGTTTTCTTTCAAGAAAATTGAAATTTTTTTATTCATAACAAATATAACTAATTATCTATGTTTGTTTTAGCAATAAATTCAGGGAGTCAAACTCTTAAGTATAAACTTTATGATTCGGAGAATTTTAAGCTTGAAAAAGAAGGCCAGGTTGATGACATCGGCTTTGGGAAAATAAAAAATCATTTTGAAGCCATTAAACAAGTTAGGGACGAATTGGAAGATTATAAAGCGGAGCTTAAAATCATCGGCCATCGCTATGTTAACGGAGGATTGGAGTTTGTTAATCCTCAGATTATGGGTAGCAATGAAATTAAAGCCATTGAAAAATATAATTCTCTTGCGCCTTTGCATAATCCGGCTAACTTGGAAGGCATTAAAGCCTCTTTAGAAATAATGCCCGAGGCTGTAAATGTGGCGGTCTTTGACACTTATTTTTACAAAGATTTACCGGAAAAAGCTTGGCGTTATGCTTTAAATAAAAAAATAGCCGATGATAAGCATTACCGCCGTTTGGGTTTTCATGGGATTTCTCATGCTTATGTTGCCACTCAAGCCGCCGCCGCTCTAAAAAAAGAACTTAAAAAAATGAAAATAATTTCGCTGCATTTGGGAGGAGGCGCCAGTGTAACAGCCGTAAAAGAAGGCAAGGCAATTGATACCAGTATGGGATTTACTCCGGCGGAAGGGTTAATGATGATGACTCGGTCCGG
>JAGYOS010000021.1 GCA_018399475.1 bacterium | reverse complement strand
AATTGTTCAAAGGGATCTCCATAAAAACTGTAATTACCGGCTATTTTTATTTTAGAAGCTGTTTCCCCCGCTTCCTCCTCCAGCCTAAAAATAATTTTTCCTTTGCCGGAATCAAGCCGGGAAAGTAATCTCTTAATTTCCGAAGAGTTTCCTTTTCTCCGATTATAATCTATAAAGAGAGTTTTATTCGCTCCGCTGGTAAAATCATCTTTTTCTCCTCCCGATTTGGGAGAAGAAGTATTTGGTTTATTAACTGTTTTTTTCTCTTTGCTCAAAGTGCCTGGCTTATTTTTTTTATGTATTTCTTCTTCGTCTATTTCTCCAGCATTATCACAAAGAATTTTTAGATTCCCGTCTTTATCATTTATTTTGCCTTCGGCCCAAATCGCTTTATCAGCTTCCCAAATTTTAGCCAGGCGAGAATAAACATTTGGAAAAACAACCAATTCCAATCTGCCGGTTAGATCTTCTATCTCAACAAAGGCCATTTCTTGATTGTTCTTAGTGTAAATTTTCTTGGCTTTAACGATAATCCCTCCCACTTTAGTCAAAGAACCTTCATCCCGAAAATTATTAAATCCTGAATTTAAGCTTTCATTTTTTGTTTGCAGGCCGTCCTCGTCCATAAATTCATGTTGGAGTTGAACAATAGGAGTGGTATTTTCCCTTAAAAATTCTTCATATTCTTTAAGGGGATTATCAGATATATAAACTCCCAGTAATTCTTTCTCCCAGCTCAAACGTTCTTTTTTACCAACTTTTATCCCATTATCCAAAAGAAGAGAAAAAGAAACATCATTATCTTTTAAACCTAAATTTTCTCCAAAAAGGCTCTCTTGCCCTCTCTGTTTAATCCCTTTGATCTCTTTAGCAAATTGTAAAATTTTATCCACATTAGCCAGAATTTTTCCTCTTTCGGTAATATCGTCAAAAGCTCCCGATTTAGCCAAACTTTCCAATGATTTTTTATTTAAATCTTTGCTGTCCACTCTTTGAACAAAATCAGCAATATTTTTGTATTTACCGTTCTTTTTTCTCTCTTGAACTATTGCCTTAACAACATTTTTCCCCACATTTTTTACAGCCTCTAAACCATAACGGATAAAAGCGTCTTGGCCTTTCTTTTTGCCGATAGCCGCAAAACGGCCAAAGCTTTCATTAACACTGGGAGGTAAAACCGGAATGCCCATTTTGCGACATTCTTCAATTTCAATGGCAATTCTGTCAATATCATTTTCATCGCTGGAGAGAACCGCTGCCATAAACTCTACCGGATAATGAGTTTTAAAATAGGCTGTTTGATAACCGATCATGGCGTAACAAGCACTATGGGCCCAATTAAATCCATAACCGGCAAAAGGTTTAATAAAGTCCCAAATTTTTTCAGCCGTTCTCCCTTTTATCCCATTGTCAATGCAACCTAAAATAAATTTATCCCTTTGTTCGTCCATCAATTTCTTGATTTTCTTGCCCATGGCTTTCCTCAAATAATCGGCTTCTCCAGCTGTAAAACCGGCCAGCTGTTTGGCAATTTCAATCACTTGTTCCTGGACCACTACAATGCCATAAGTTTTCCCTAAAATCGGCTCCAACTTGGGGTGGAGATAAGTTATTTTTCTTTTGCCGTGCTTGCCCGCAATATAATCGGGGATCCAATCCATCGGGCCCGGACGATAGAGGGCAACCATGTCAATCAAATCTTGAAATTGAGTAGGCTTTAGTTCTTTTAAATACCTCTTAAAGCCTGCCGATTCAAATTGAAAAACCCCCGTCGTCTCCCCTCGGGTAAAAATTTTAAAAGTCGCGGGATCATCAACCGGAAGCTTATCCAAATTTATCTCTTTTTTATATTTGGCTCTGATTATATCCACTACATTCTGCAAGACCGTAAGATTTTTAAGACCTAGAAAATCCATTTTCAAAAGACCCAAAGCCTCTATTGATTTCCCTTCATACTGAGTTACAATCGCTTCCTCCCGATCCTTCCCCGAACTGATATTCTTTTGCAAGGGAACGTAATGGACT
>JAGYOS010000020.1 GCA_018399475.1 bacterium | reverse complement strand
CACGAGACGCTTTTGATCAGTATCTTCAAGGCGAATAACAAATTGACCATTATACCTTCTAGCGAAAAGAAAATTAGTCAAAGCGGTCCTTAAAGTTCCAATATGAGTAAATCCCGTAGGTGAAGGAGCTATTCTGACTCTTATATCCGTTTTTTTCATTTTTCTCAATTTAGCTTTTTAAATTAAGCGAGAAGAAAAGTAATTTAACCTCTTATTATAGTAAAAATCAAGTAACTCAGATAAACGATTATCAAAGAAGCTCCTTGCCATCTTTCTAGAATATGCTTTTTCCCGACAAACATAAAGGCAAAAAGTAAGAAACTGGAGAAAATAACCATTCCCAGATCAATGTTTCCGGCAATTTGGAAAGTAAGGGGTTTTATTAAGGCGCTGATTCCCAAAACCCAAAGAAGATTAAAAATACTGGAGCCGATAATACTGCCCACAACAATATCAGCCTTCCTTTTGCGGGCAGCTACTATAGAAGTAGCCAGTTCCGGTAATGATGTTCCGATGGCTACTATTGTCAATCCTATAAAAAATTTACTTAACCCAAGAAAATCAGCCAATTGAATAGCTCCGCTAACAATCCATTTTCCTCCGAGGGTTAAGCCGATAACTCCTAAAATTATTAAAAGAATTGATTTTAAGAAGCTAAACTCTTCTTTTTCAATTTCTTTCCCTCTAACTAGGCTTATGTTTGCTCCCGAATCCGAGTTTGCCTTGACTTCTCTAAAATTATAAAAAATAAAGACGGCAAAGAGAAAAAGCAATACTAAACCGTCAGCTTTAGTTAAAGTGGAGCTGGCAGCTTTGTCAATAAAAAAGTCATTGATTAAAATACCAACTACTACGGTTACGCCCAATAAAAAAGGGATCCCTCTCCAAACGGCATTTTTGCTGATTGCCAAAGGGTAAATTAGAGAGGCAACACCTAAAATAAGCAAAGTGTTTACCAGGTTGCTTCCGAAAATGTTTGCGAAAGCCAAGTCTGCTTCTTCAAATCCGGTGGCAAAAATATTAATCAACAATTCTGGAGCCGATGTTCCAAAGGCAACTATAGTAAGTCCGATTATTAAATCGGATACTTTTAGTTTTTTGGCAATAGAAGTTGCTCCTTCAACCAAGAGAAAAGCACCTTTAACTAAGACAAAAAAGCCTAAAATAAAAAGGAGGAAAACCAGCATTCAAACTATTTTAAAAATTATTTTTTAAGCGGAAAAATTCTAAAAATTTTCTATTCTCTATTTGTTAATTTTTGTGCTCTTCTAAAAACAATCCGATTTCTTTTATTTCTCCCTTACTCCAAATTTTAAGAGTTATCTTATCTCCCGGTTTTTTGTTAGCTATGGCTGCCGAAGGAGTGTAGCTTTCTTCTATTTTCTTGCCGTCTATTTCCAAGATTAAATCATTTTCCAGGAGCCCGGCTTTATCGGCCGGAGAACCCGGAATTATCGCTAATTGGCCGACTTGGTCGCCTCTTTGAATTAAAGCACCGTAATCATAATCCAAATTATTTTCTTCAGCGATAATTTTATTGTTCATTAAGTAACGAATTCCAATAAAAGGACGGACAATTTTTCCTTCTTGTTTTACTGATTCGGCAACCGATTTTACCAGATTAACCGGCAAGGCGAAGCCTATATTCTCTGCACTGCTGGCCATGGCAATATTTACTCCAATTACTTCCCCTTGAAGATTTAATAAGGGTCCTCCGGAATTTCCTTGATTAATCGCCGCATCAGTTTGGATTAATTCGCTTAAATTTTCCGAATGGCCGAAACCATCCTCAGCTTTTATATTGCGCTTTAAGCCGGAGACTATTCCTTTAGAAACAGTATTTCTGAATTCCCCCAAGGCATTGCCTATGGCTATTACTGTTTGGCCGACATTGAGATTTTTAGAATCTCCCAATTCTAAGTAAGGGAGCTTTTTGGCAGCGGGATCAATTTTTAAAATCGCAATATCGTAAAGCGGATCTCGGTCCAGGATTTGAGCTTCAAATTTTTCACCTTCATTTGTAAAAACGGTATACTCAGCTTCTTCATCGGCAACTACATGTTTGTTGGTAACCAAGTATCCGTCAGAAGATATGAAAAAACCGCTACCTCCGCCTATTTCTCTTTTTTCTGTCCCCTTTTCTCTTATTTGAGGAGTTCCTATTCCAAAAGGACCAAAAAATTCTTCAAATCCTTCTAAGCCTTCAAAAGGATTTTCGTAATAGCGTTCAAGAATGGGGATATCTTTGGAGACAATAATGCTAACTACCGCCGGATTGGCCTTTTTAACAACTTCCACCGTATTGATTTCGTTAGCTTCTTGGGATAATCCATCTTTTGTTTGGTCTTCTTCGGAGTTGTTTTTTAGCAAATTATTTCCAAAGAAACCTTCCTCTCCGGAATTTTTTGAATATTGAATTACTGCCAAAGAGATTAAGAATCCAAAAACGCTGCCTACAATCATAGAGATAAAAAGGCTTAGAATAATAACCTTGGAAATTGTTTTGTCTATTTTTTTATTTTTTGGTTTATTCTTCATAATAAAAAATTAACGGATGAAACAACTACTTAAATATATTTAAAAAATATATTTAAAATGAATCTAAATATAATTATAACGTTGTCTTTTTTTTTGTAAAATTGTAATTTTATTTTATTTTTAAATTTGCTATTCTTTGAGAGGAAAAATTTAATTTTTAAACTAAAGTTTATGGTTTATTCATTAGAAAATCCTAAGAGATTTAATAAAATACCCGATTATATTTTTGAGAGAATAGCAAATAACGCTTTGAATATGATAGAGAAAAACAAAAAAGCTAAAGTCTTGAAAGTATTGGAAGATGAAAAATTTAGAAAAAAAGCCACTCAATCCTGGGCAGGAAAATTTATTGGAGATGATTCAATAAAGGCTGAGATTGAATTGGCAAAGGGATTAAAGATAAGATTGGAAGAAGAACTTAAAAACAATAATTTAACTCAATAAAGATTATAGATATTTTTTAAACTAAAAAAGCCCGCTAAAACTATTTTAAAAAAATAGATAAAGCGGGCTTTTTTCAATTCTCTAAAGTAATATAATCTTCGTAAAATTAGCTAAAAACTTTTAATTGCGGTAAGCGATCTATTAGTAACGCTCGGCTGAATGTGTTGCCACACTTACACCTACGTCCTATCAACCTCGTCATCTTCGAGGAGATCTAAGCCTAATCTTGGGTTGGGCTTCGCGCTTATATGCTTTCAGCGCTTATCCACATCCGATTATAGCTACCCAGCAATGCCCTTGGCAGGGACAACTGGTACACCAGAGATCGGTTCACCCCGGTCCTCTCGTACTAGGGGCGAATTCCCTCAAGCTTTCTTGCGCCTATGGAAGATAGGGACCAACCTGTTTTACAACGGTCTGAACCCAGCTCGCGTACCACTTTAATTGGCGAACAGCCAAACCCTTGGG
>JAGYOS010000019.1 GCA_018399475.1 bacterium | reverse complement strand
ACTATGGCGTAAGCAATAATAATAGTAAAAATTAAACCCGAGAAATAGGCAAAAGGGTAGATGCCAATTCCGTAAGCAGGCAAGTAAGCCAAGGGGCCAATTGTAAAAAGAAAAAGAAAACCAAAAAAGATATATTTCGCTTGTTGCCGGAGAACTGATGAATTTAAGCTTCTGTAATACCTAAACATCTCAAAAAACCAGAAAGCGACATATACTATAAAGTAAACCAGAAAAACATGGTGAAAATCTTGCGCTTTTGTGTGGACTCCCCACTTATACTCAAAAACATCAGCAACAAAATAGCCCGTCCTGCTCAGCAATAAAAAAAGAAAAGATAAAAAATAACCCGCATAAAAAATAAAGTTGCGCTTCTTTTGCATAAAAGCCAGCCCGAAATGGTACATAAAAGCGGGAATAAAAACTACCCCGGCATAAACAAGCCTGTCCCAAAAGATAGCTGCCTCTTTATCTCCCTTATTGATAAACATCATAAAAGTACAAAACAGCCAAACAGTAATGGAAAGAGAATGTAGAAAAAAGGTAAAATGGACTCTTGATTTCTTATTTTTAAGAAAAACTATCAAGCCAAGCAATAAAACAAAAATTGCACTGACGAGAGGCAATAAATCTATAGGGTTCATAACCTTAAAAAATAATGATTGAGCTCTGATATATTTTATATTATATTCTTATTCTTTAAATAAAAAAAGGCTTCTTAAAATATGTTTCCACATATTTTAAGAAGCCTAATCGGATTAAAATAATAAAGAAAACATTTCCTTTATCATTTTTTTACCGAACAAGATTTTGTCTTTTTTAGTTTGTTTTACTTCCGCACAAGACAATTCAGGCAATCCGGGTAAGAAAAAACCAACCGCTCTGGCTGTTTCCCAAACAATTTCCAACATGGAAAGTTCTACCTGATCAACTTCATGCCACGGCCATCCCTGATAAACATGTACTGCCGTACCGGCATGGCAGGCATAAGTCAGTCCCGGACGCAATCTCATTGTAAACCTTAAATCGGTTTGAGAAGGGTCATAAGCTAAGAGGCCTCCTTCAATTAAGGTTAGATCGGGGCGGGAATTAAGACAAAGAGAATTTTCTCCAAGAGGATTAGGCACAGAAAAATTAATCAAAATTGTCCGCCGGGGAATTTTTTTAATTAACTTTTTCCCTGAAGGTTTTGACTTGCCGGTTAACCATATTCGGCAGTTATTTCCTTCTTCAAAAGAAAAAGCCCGAGAAATATATTGGGCAAAATCTCCCGCTTCTTTTTTAATCGCCAAATATCTTTCCCCTGTTTTGTCGCCGGTAAACATTTTGACCGGAATTTTCTCTTTAGCCAAAACCAAGACTAAAGCTCTGCCGATTTTAGAAGTAGATCCGGTTATAAAAATCGGAGAGTTGTGGCTGATTCCATACTTGTCCATCACGGCCGAAACTTGTTTTAAAACAGTAGCCGCTGTCAGGGTGTCTCCGTGAACCAAAGGAACTTGAAGGCTGTCTCCTAAAAAATCAACAATGGAACGGCCTCCTTTAGTCAGCCATTCCGCTTTTGTCAAAGCTCCCAAACCAATTACTTCGTTCCCCTCTCTTTGAGCGTCAAGTACCGCTTCGGCAATACGTTTTTTTATTTTTTCTTGTATTTTTTTCAGCATAAAATGCCAGCCATAATTCTTTAAAAGAATTGTTTGGCCTCTTGTCTCTCCCAAAAAATGAAAATCATCCACAACATCGTGCCCTTTTCTCCTAAAAAGAGAAACGACGGAAACGGTCCAATATAACGGCGCCAGCCAAATCCAAAACCAATGCCACTTGCTATTTCTGTGGAGATGCTTAAATAATCTGAAATTCAAAAGAAAATTCCAAGATTCAACCCTGTTAGCTACAAAAGCAAACTTTCTCATTGCGGTCCCCCTTTCTCTCAATTAAATTTTAAATTTTTAAAGAACTTTTGTTTTTTTGGCCATCTAATTTTGCTAAACAATATTAAAATCTAAACATCCCTGACTTTTTTGTCAATTTTTGTTTGCAGCAACTTTTTATTTCTATTCTTTCCGATCGGCTTATTATTTTTTATTAAAAAATTCCAGTTTTTCTTAACCCTCAAGCCGCTATTTTTGACTTGTCAGAATAAATGGTCTATTTTTTAAACAGCTAAAATTTGAAAGCGATAAATCCAAAAAATATTTTATTTTTAAATTATGTTCCATCCCGATACTCTCAAAATAATCTTGGGAGATAATCCTCTTCTCCGTAAAAAATCCCAAAAGGTAGAAGACTTTAAAAGCCCCGAGATCTCAACTTTGATAAAGCAAATGGTTAAAACAATGCGCCTTAATAATGGAGCCGGCCTTTCGGCTATCCAGGTAGGAGTAACTCTGCGTCTTTTTGTAATTGAGGTTGATTACAGCCTTTATGTAATGATGAATCCCGTTATCAAAAGCCTTTCTAAAGACAAAGCGGTAATGGAAGAAGGTTGCCTTTCCTTCCCGGGAGTCTTCAGACCCATTGAAAGAAGCAAAAAGACAACAGTAGATTATTACGACCAATCCGGAGCAAAGAATAAGCTGAAGGCAAAAGGGATACTGGCTCGCGCCATCCAGCATGAGTATGATCATCTGGAAGGCATTCTATTCCTTGACCGCTACAAAAAATGAAACTGATTTTCATGGGTACTTCTTCTTTCGCAGTGCCCAGTTTAAAAAAAATTTTAAAAAATAAGTCGGAGCTGAAAGCTGTCTTTACAAGACCCGACGCCCCAAAAGGAAGAGGTTTACAGAAATCATCATCTGCCGTTAAATCTTTTTTGGAGAAAAATAAGAAAGAACTTCAACAACAAAATAAAAATAATTTTTCTCTTAATAAACTAGAAATTTTTCAGCCGGAAAATCTCCGCTCAGCTGAAAATATCAAAGCTCTAAAGAAAATAAATCCTGATTTAATTATTGTAGCAGCTTACGGTTTAATCATCCCCTCTGAAATTTTAGCCATTCCCCGTTTCGGCTGCCTGAATATCCACCCCTCTCTACTCCCCAAATACCGAGGACCGTCGCCGATTCAAACAGCTATCTTGAACCAAGAAATTTATACGGGCGTGACTATCATCAAGCTAAATTCTCAGTTAGATACCGGCGATATTATCGCCCAACAAAAATTAAAAATACCAATGGGTATTAATGCCCCTCAATTGGAAAATAAATTGGCAGTGATGGGTAGCAATCTTTTGATCAAAATTTTACCTGATTACCTCACCGGAAAGCTAAAACCCCGAAAACAAACAAGTCCGGGGCAACCAAAACCAAGTTATACCAAATTGTTTGAAAAAAAAGATGGATTGATAAACTGGAAAAGACCGGCCAAAGAGATAGCCGCTCAAATCAGAGCTTTAGCACTCTGGCCGGGAACTTACACTTTTCTAAAAATTCCCGGAGAGAAAAATAAATTAAGGATTGATATAGTCTCCGCTCAATTTTCTTCTGACCCTGCAAAACATCCTCCCGGCTTAATATTTTTAACTAAAAA
>JAGYOS010000018.1 GCA_018399475.1 bacterium | reverse complement strand
GCTTGAGAACCGTAAAGGGAGAGCCCGTTTGGTTAACCCTTTGGATAAAGTTACCAAAGTTTGTATCCATTTGGCGGTTTTCTTACTGCCTCTTTTCTTCTTGCCTACTACGGCCAGCCCCGTTGAATTCAACAAACTTCTGTTGTTGATTATCTTGGTTGGAGTTGCCGGAGCGGCATGGATGGGAAGAATGGCAAGTGAGAATACTCTCCATATTAAAAGAAGTTTTCTTTCCGTCCCTATTTTTATTTTTGCGGCGGTTTATACGCTGGCTGCTGTTTTTTCAGTTTACAGGGAAAACAGTGTCTGGGGATATGTGGGTGGAGAAGGGACATCTTTAATGGCCATTCTCTTTTTTGTTCTTCTTTTTTATATCGTTGCCAATAATTTTAATAAAAAAGATTCCGTCTATTTTTTGGTTTTTAATTTCTTGATTTCCAGCTCGCTGGTTTTTTTGGGATCCTTGTTCCATTTGTTGGGATTTGATTTTTTTGGATTTTTGAAAGGAAACGGCAGAGCTTTCAATACCGTCGGCACAATTTTCTCTTTGAGTATTTATGCCGGGGGCTTGCTGATTCTTTCTTTGTCTCTTCTGACTGAAAGAGTGGGAGGAAAACTGCTTAGAATTACTGCCGCTCTGGCAACCATTTTGGCTTTATTGGTAATTACTTTGATAAATTTTAAATTAATTTGGGTAATTTTAGCGATTTTGTTGGGATTGCTGATGGTGGTTGGCATTCTAAGAAACAACCAGGGGCGGCCGAGTTTATTCTGGCTCCCCACTTTGGTTTTTATCTTTTGCTTGTTTGGAATTTTTACCAAGAATCCATTTTTCAAAGTTCCCGGTTTGCCAACGGAAATTTCTCCTTCTTGGGGAACAACTCTTAAAGTAGTCGGAGGAGGCTTAAAAGAAAAATTGTTTTTTGGTGCCGGACCGGGAAACTTCTCTTATTTCTTCGGAGAATATAAAACTCCTTTGGGAAATCTTTCAACCATTGATTTTAACCAAGGAGTGAGTTTTGCTTCCACTTTATTCGCCACGGGAGGAATTTTATTGGGCTTGAGTTTTCTTTTCCTGGTTATTGTAATGGGACGCTACGTATTAATTAATGTTTATGAAAGTTTTTTTAAGGATTTTAAAGGAGAGGAAGACAAAGATAAAAAAGCCGAAGGGGAAAAGATTAGGCTGATAACACCTTTGTCCTTGTTCTGGATTTTTATCACTTTAATGCTCTTTTTAACAAATGCTTCTATCACTTTGCTTTTTGTTTGGTGGCTGGCTTTCGCCGCCATAGACGCTTTAAGCGGCAAAGGCAAATTTTTCAAAGAAGAGCGGTCAAAAGTTTCGGCTTTGGCTGAAAAAATTGGGATGAAAGGCCGGGCTGATTCAGAGCTAAAACCTTCCAAAATTTCCTTAGCTATTTCTCTCCTTTTTGTGGGTATTTTAACCGGCTTTATTGCCGTGGTTTATGTTTTGGGACAAAAATATGCAGCTTCTTGTTATTACAGGAAAGCCTTGGCTCAAGCTTCAATGCCGGAGCCCAATTTGGAACAAGTGGGGCGGGATTTGAATAAGTCTGTTTATTACAACCAAAATAGGGATCTTTCTTTCTTAGCTCTTTCGGATACTCTTTTGCTTTTGGCGCAAGAAAGAATAAGCGAAAAAGGGCAAGAGTTGAACGATGAAGACAGAACTTTTATTTGGGAAGCGGTTTCCGGAGGACTCCAAGCGGCCAATTCCGCTGTTACCGTTAATAAGAGCGGTTACAAAAATTATTTGAAATTGGCTTTGATTTACCAAAATATCATCGGCTTGGTGGATGGAGCTGAAAAACCGGCAATAGAAAATTACGAGAAAGCAAGAGATTTGAATCCCAATAACTTCTATATCTACGACCAATTAGCCGGTGTTTATTTCTCATTGTATGATTTGGAAATAATTAACAAAGTGGAGGAAAGCGGCGAGGCGTTGGATGAAATTCCCGATTCTGCTAAAGAATATCTTACCAAAGCGGAAGAGCAGATAAATAAATCCTTGAAAATTCATCCTTTTAATCCCACCGCTAAAGAAATGTTAATTTCTGTTAAAGAATTGCAAGGAGATTTGGATGGAGCTATTCAACTGGCGGAAGAGAAATTGAATTTGTCTAGGCAAGATTTCCGTTCCGCTTTAATTTTGGGATTGCTCTATTATAAGAATAAGGACTATCAGAAAGCGATAGAGCTTTTGGAAAATGCCAACAACCAATGGGAAAATTTTTCCGATGCCCGCTACGTTCTTGGTTTAGCTTATACTCAAGAAGGAGAATTGGAAAAAGCTAAAGAACAGTTTGAAAAAATTAAGGAATTTAACGAAGATAACCCAGAGATTAAAGATATCCTAAGCGATCTTGCCGCCGGAAGAACCGATTTTTTGGAAGAAGGAGG
>JAGYOS010000017.1 GCA_018399475.1 bacterium | reverse complement strand
TTTTCCATTCTGGTGCCCGGAGCGAGACTCGAACTCGCATGGGAGGACATCCCAAGGGATTTTAAGTCCCTCGTGTCTACCAATTTCACCATCCGGGCTAACAACTAAAATAATTTCATGAGGCCAGGAGGGGAATTGAACCCCTGTAGAAGGTTTTGCAGACCTTTTCCTAACCACTCGGACACCTGGCCTTTCCTCTGTTAACTTTTAACTCTTTTTCGCTAATTTGTTAAATTTATTTCCAGCTTTTAATATTTATGGAAAACGGTTCAAGTTTCAAAGCTGTTTGTTCTTTTATAAGGAGAAGCTTAAGCTCTTTAGCTTTTGTATTAACAGCTTCTATTCTTTGGCGAAGGTTCTCGTAGATGACTTCTATTTCTTCTTCATAATTCATAGAATCAGGCGATTCGCTCTCATAGCTTTCAGGATTTTCTCTTAATGCTTGATTTTCTAGGATTAAATTTTGGTGGAACTTTTCCAATCCAACCGGAGGAGTTATTAAAGCCAGCTTTTCTGCTATAGTTTCTCCTAACTCTATTAAATCTTCCGGATCGGCTTCCTCTGCTTGGAATAAACCGGCTATTTGGAAGCTTAATTCATTAAAGCCGTCAAAATATTGGAGATAATCTAGATAATTTGAGTAAACAGCCTCAGTTTCTTGATAGAATGAAATCATTTTTTCCGCGAGGCGGACATTTTTTTTAGAAGGAGAAGTTTCTTTCACTATCCTAAGCCTCTCAATTTGTTTTTTTGAAATTTCAAGAGCAGTTTCAACAACTTTAATTTGTTTTTTGACATTTTCAAAAATTTGAGGATCGCTATTTGAATAAGTATCGATTTTTTCTTTAAGGTCGCTGGCTTCATTTAAACTGCTAACAAGCAAGCCGAAATTTTGGGACGTTTCTTGAACGAGATTTTTTTCAAGCTCCTTTTGATTTTTTGAATGGATTAAAAAAGCAGTTAGAAAAACGCTAAAAATTATTAAAAAGGAGAAAAAAGTTAGATATTTCTTGGCGGTTTTTTTCTTAACGCTCTTTTTGTTGGTCTCTATCATTTTATTTTATTCCGATTATGTGCTAATAATGAATTGGTAATTATTGTTTTTACCGCTTCACTTAATTGAAAGGATATATTAACTTTTGGAAACAAGCAATAAGCAAAAGTAAGTGAAGAATCTTTTTATTGTTTTATCTTAATTGAAAAAGTTTCTCTAATAATTATTTAAAGCCGGATGATCAGTAAAAAAGAAGTTAAAAAAGTTGCCACTCTGAGTTATCTTGAAATCAAAGAAGAGGAAATTGAAAAATATACTCAAGAGCTTTCAAAAATAATGGATTTTTTTAATATTCTTCAGAAGGTAGACACTCAGGAGGTTAGGCCTCTTTTAGGTTCTTCCGATCTTGAAGACATAACAAGAGCCGATAATTCCGGAATATCCGCCGAGAACAAAGAGCTTATCAAAGGGGCGCCTAGAAAGCAGGATTCTTATATAAAAACCAAAGCAGTTTTGAAATAATTTAGTCAATTAAAATTTCAGCTTCATATCTTAGAAATTTTTTAGAAAAAATAATTTATCCATGGGAATAATAGAAATAAAAAAGAAGCTTACGAAAGAGGAAATAAGTTGCGAAGACCTTTTAAATGGTTATCTACAGCGAATTAAGAAATTTGAGAAAGGAGAAAAAAAAATTAATGCGGTTATTACTTTAAATGAGGAAGAAGCTCATAAAAAAGCGGCGGAAGTTGATGCTAAAATTAAAAAGGGAGAACAGTTGGGTTTGTTGGAGGGGATTCCCATTGCTGTAAAGGACGTAATTTGCACCAAGGGATTAAGAACTACGGCTGCTTCTAAAATTTTGGATAATTTTATTCCTACTTATGATGCTACTGCGGTTGAGAAACTCAAACAAGCCGGAGCGATTATTCTTGCAAAAACTAATTGTGATGAGTTTGCTCATGGAGCAAGTGGAGAAAATTCAGCTTATGGATTTACTAGAAATCCTTACGATTTGGCAAGGGTTCCCGGTGGGAGTTCTTCCGGATCAGGAGCTATTGTTGCTTACGGAGGAGCCGCCGCCGCTCTAGGTACCGACACCGGAGGATCTACTAGAGTTCCTGCCGGATTTTTAGGGTTGGTTGGCTTAAAACCAAGCTATGGAAGAGTTTCCAGGCGAGGCCTCATTGCAATGAGTTCTTCAATAGATACGATTGCGCCCATCACTGAAAATGTTGGAGACGCCGCCATAATGCTTTCCGTTATCAGCGGTAAAGATCCGCAAGATTCAACGACAGCCGGTTTTTCCGGAAAAGACTTTACTGTAGATTTTAAAAAAGGTTTACAAGGTCTTAAAATTGCTTATCCGAAAGAGGCCTTAGCGAAAGGGCTTGATGAGAAAGTAAAAGCTATTTTTTGGGAAGATATTAAAAAACTAAAAGAGAGCGGAGCGGAAGTTGAAGAAATTTCCCTGCCTCTTTTTGGAGAGTCAGCTCTGGCGGTTTATTATATTATTGTTTCCAGCGAGATAAGCTCCAACCTGGCCAGATTTGATGGAATTCGTTACGGAGTGGCGGAGAATGGAACAAAAAACCTGGAAGATTTTTATAAAAAAACAAGAACGAAAAATTTAGGGCAAGAAACAAAACGTCGCATAATCCTGGGAAATTTTTCTTTGAGTGCCGGTTATTTTGACGCTTATTATAACAAAGCTCAAAAAGTCAGGCGACTGATTAGAGAAGAGGCCCAAAAGGCATTTTCCAAATTTGACTTAATTGTTACGCCGACAACAGCAACTCCTCCTTTTAAAATTGGAGCCAAGGCTGACCCTTTAGCAATGTATCTAGTTGATATTTATTCTGTTTACGCTAATTTGGCAGGTATTTGCGCTATTTCTGTAAATGGAGGCTGGATTAAAAATGAAGAAAAAGCAGATTCAATTTTCTCGGGCAAAAAGAAACGACTTCCAGTCGGTTTTCAAATGATGGCTAAGCAGTGGGATGAAGAGGCTTTGCTTGGAGCGGCTCTTAATTTTGAGAAAGCTATTAATTTAGCCGAATCGGCAGAATAAAAGAAGAATTGTCATAACTTAAATTTAAATAAAAAAGATAATTGAAAAAATAAAATGAGTTTTGCGGATTTGTTTAATTTTTTTACCGAATTATCCTTTACTTTTAGGAACTCTTATCAAAACAAGGTGATTGTTTGGATAATTGCTCTCTATTGTTTAGTAATTATTATCTGTATTCTAAAACTTTTCTTTAAACATCTTTCCATTTGGGATTATACGACTTTCGGTTATAAAAAAAGCGAAAGAATAAAGAAAGAAGA
>JAGYOS010000016.1 GCA_018399475.1 bacterium | reverse complement strand
AGGTTAAACTCTAATTTTTTGGAAATTTTTTAATCCGAAAGAATTATAACAACTTTAATAAATTCAAAATGATTAATTTTACTGCTATTACTCCTCATCCTCCCATAATTATTCCGGGAATTGGCCAAAAAAATGACTTAAAAAAGGCCACTAAAACAATTAAAGCCATGGAGGCAATAAGTAAAGAGATTACCGAACTCAATCCTGACACCATTTTGTTGGTTTCTCCTCATTTTCCTCCGGAACCGGATTGTTTTTTGGTAAATACGAGCCCATCTTTGGAAGGAACGCTACTTAATTTTGGCTTGCCGGAAAATTTTGTTTTTGAAAATGATTCGGAGATTATAGAAAAAATTAAAGAAGAAGCGGAGAAAAGCCAAATCCCTTTTTGTTTTACTGAACAAACTTTGGATCATGGCACTTTGGTTCCCCTTTATTATTTAGCTGCTAAGTTCAAACCGAAATTGGTCCATTTGGCTTTTTCTTGGCTCAGCCCCTCTTATCATTTGGATTATGGAAAAATGCTTGGCCGGATTTGTGCCGAAAGCTCTAAAAAAATAGCAGTGATTGCCAGCGGAGATATGTCTCATCGGCTCACTCCGACTGCTCCGGCGGGTTATTCGCCTAAAGGAAAAATTTTTGATAAAATGATCAGGGAAAAACTTGCCGCTCAAGATATTCCCGGTGTTTTAAGTCTGGATGGTGATTTGGCGGAAGAAGCCGGAGAATGCGGTTTACGGTCAATAATGATTTTGCTGGGGGTTTCGGGAGAAAATTATGAATTCAAGCTTTTGAGTTATGAAGCGCCTTTTGGAGTAGGTTATCTGGTGGCTCAATTAATTTAAAATTATTGGCGATGGATTATTATGTTAAATTGGCAAAAAAATCAGTAGAAGCTTATATCAAAGAGGGAAAGGAAATAAAGGCTCCTTTGAAGCCGGATTCCGGAGACAAGAATCTGCAAGCGGGAGTTTTCGTGACAATTTATAAAGGGAAAGATTTAAGAGGCTGTGTTGGCACCTATTTACCAACCCAAAAAAATATCGCGGAAGAAATAGTCCACAATGCCCGTTCCGCTGCCCAAGATTCTCGTTTTCCGCCGATGAAAATTGAAGAATTGTCAAAGTTAAGCTACGAAGTAAGTATTTTAAGCGAACCTAAGCCGGTAACTGACAAAAGCAAACTTGATCCTAAAAGAGATGGGATAATTGTTTTTTCCGATTTTGGCAGAAGCGGACTATTATTACCCGATTTGGAAGGAGTGGAAACGGTTGAGCAACAAATTGCCATTGCTTGCCAAAAGGGCGGCATTGATTGGCCGAACGATAAGCTGGAAATTTTTTCTTTCCAAGTTGAAAAGCATAAATAATACGGCAATCGCCAGCTTGGCATTTTTTTGTTATAATAAACAGAAGTAAGGAGAAAAAATTTCCGTTTTAAAAATAGAAATAAAAGTTAAATTTAATATGAAATTTTTAATTTCTAAAAAATCCAAAACGGCAGCGGTTGTTTTTTTCACTCTGGGTTTATTTTTTTTGGTTGGTGGGGAAATTGCGATTGCCGCCGGGTGGGTACCCGAAGTGCCTTTGCCGGTGAGTGGCGGCGGCAGCGGATCAACAGACTATATCAGCCAAATTTATAAATTTGTTTCCATGATAGTTGGCATTTTGGGAGCTATGATGTTTATGATTGGCGGTTTTCAGTATCTTACTTCGGCCGGCAATACGGCGGCAGTTGCTCAAGCCAAGACAACCATGTTTAGTGCTTTAGCCGGTATAATAATTGTTTTAACGGCTTACTTGTTGCTAAGAATTATTAATAGCGAATTGGTTGAACTTCAAGAACCTCAGACTTCAATGGTTGAAATGGGCGCTTCCTCGGTCAAATTGTCTGAAGCGAAGCATTTTAATTAATAATTGTGAGTTTTTAAGCGGTTTGGAATCTTTTTTAAAGTTTGCTTAAAGTTTTTTAAAGAATTTTAAATGCGTAAGAATAAAAAAGAACAAAATCTTGAAGAAGAAAATAATTTTTTTAGCGGCTTAGATCCCAATATTAAAAAAACCATTTTTGCGGTTATTCTTTTTGCTTTAACGGTAGTTTTAGTACTTTCTTTTTTCGGTTTGGCAGGCAAAGGAGGAGATCTGCTTGTAAAAGTCACCTCTAAAGCTGTCGGCAGCGGCCGTTTTTTCCTGCCATTGGGCTTTATTATTTTGGCTCTAACTTATTTTAAAAGATTGGAACGCAGAGCTTATTTTAATCTCTGGGTCGGCTTAACAGCCATTACTCTCGGCTTATTGGGTTTAATGCATATTTTTTATGAAGGAGAGGAGATGAAAGAAGCGATTAGAGAAGGAAAAGGTGGCGGTTTTTTTGGATTTTTCCTCGCCTCTCTCGCTTTAAAAACCGTGGGAGTTTATGCCGGCAGCGTAATTTTGATAGCTTTTCTTATTATCGGAGTTTTAATAACTTTCAATTCGTATTTAGCTAAATTTTTCCAGAAAAAAAGAATTGATCCGGCTCTTGCTCTGAAAGATGAAACCGAAAACCGAGTTAAGATCAGCAGTGAAAAACTTAACTTGGTTAATAAAATAAAAGAAGCGGTGAAGAGAAGAAAAGAAAAAAAGGAAGAAGCTTCAGATAAGAGTGAAAGTAATGAGAGTGAAGAAAAAGAGCCGATTGAGGATAAAGAAAAAAAGATAACTTCCACCGGCAACGAGGGGAAAGAGATGGTTTCCAATTGGAAGCTGCCTCCCATTTCTCTCTTAGAAAAAATATCCGGCAAACCGCACGGAGGAGACGTTAAAAAGAACGCTTCCATTATTGAAAAAACGCTTGAAAATTTTGGAATTGACGCGGAAGTTATTGATATCAGAGTAGGTCCGACAGTTGCCCAATATGCTGTTCGTCCGGCGGAGGGAATAAAAATTTCCAAAATAGTGGCTCTTCAAAATGACATTTCCATGGCGCTGGCCGCTCATCCGATTAGGATAGAAGCTCCAATTCCGGGGAAGTCTTTGGTGGGTATAGAAATTCCTAATAAGAAATTTGCCTTGGTCCATATTAGAAATTTGATAGAGAATTCCCAATTTTTTCAGAAGGGTAAGTTGATGATAGCTTTGGGGGAAGATGCTGCCGGCAATTATATTTACGCTGACTTGGCGGATATGCCCCATCTTTTAATCTCCGGTTCTACGGGAGCCGGAAAAAGTATCGGAATAACTTCTCTGATAAACGGTTTTCTTTTTCAATACTCTCCGGATGATCTGAAATTTATTTTGGTTGATCCCAAACGGGTTGAGCTTTCGGTCTATAATGATATTCCCCATTTACTTACTCCCGTTATTACCGATCTTGATAAAGTGGTTAATTCTTTGAAATGGGTGGTGGCGGAGATGGAAAGGCGCTACCAAATTTTACAAGATTCCGGAACGCGTGATCTTCAATCCTACAACCAAAAAATTGAGAAACAAGAGAAACAAGGGAAAGTCCGGATTCAAGTTAAGGATGCCAATGGCACAGCTCTTGGCGGTTCTGAAGAAAAAGAACCGGAGAGGGCGGAAAAGCTTTCTTTCATTGTGATTGTGATTGATGAGCTGGCTGATTTGATGGTAAGCCATGGTAAAGAGATGGAAGCTTTAATTGTCCGCATTGCCCAAAAGTCCCGAGCGGTTGGTATTCACCTGGTTCTTTCCACTCAGCGGCCTAGTGTGGAAATTATTACGGGGCTTATTAAGGCGAACATTCCGACCAGGATTGCTTTTCAGCTTCCTTCTCAAATTGATTCCAGGACAATTTTGGATATGGCGGGAGCCGAGAAACTTTTAGGTAAAGGAGATATGCTTTATTTGGCAAGAGAAGCCAGCCAGCCTAAGAGGGTACAAGGATCATTTATTCAAGAGAATGAAGTGAAGCGGGTAGTTGACTTTTTGAAGCAACAAAGCTTGGCGGACTATGATGAAGAAATTCTTCAGTCAAGAAATTTGGCCGGCCTTCAAGGCTTGGGAATCCAGGATGTTTTTTCCAAAGGAGAATCAGGAGAAGAAGGCTATGAAGACGAACTTTTTCAACCGGCTAAAGAAGTTGTTGTTGAGAACAATAAAGCCTCTGCCACTCTTCTCCAAAGAAAATTAAGAGTTGGCTATGCCAGAGCGGCTAGACTGATTGAGATGTTGGAAACGGAAGGTGTGATAGGTCCTTATAATGGAGCCAAGCCTAGAGAAATTTTAGTTAAGAAAGGAGAAGAAACGGAATACCAAGACGAAATTACCGATCAGCAAAAAAGAGAAAACTGGAATCTCTAAAAAATTTTAAAGAGAGAAAACGTAAAACCGTTAATCTCTAATATTTTTCTTTAAGAATTTGAAATGGCAACTCTTGGTGAAACATTAAAAGAAGAAAGGGAAAAAGCCGGCATAAATCTTGAGAGAGCGGCGGATGTCTTAAAGGTAAGCAAGGAATATCTGGTAAATGTTGAACGTGATTACTACGAAGCGCTTCCCCCTGATGTTTATATCCAGGGATTTTTAAAAAACTATGCCCGGCTTTTAGAGCTAGATGAGAATGAAGTTCTTAAGGTCTATCAAAGGCAGAAAGTTATAACCAAACAAAAGATAGAAGCTAAGGGGGGAAAAAAGAAACAGCCGGGGTTTATTTCCAAATTGGTTATCACTCCCCAATTAATTTTTGGAGGAATCCTGATTCTTTCTTTGGTAGCTATCATAATTTATTTTTTTAGAGCCGCCGGCAATTTTTCCAAGCTGCCTTATTTGGAAATAGAGAGGCCTTTGGAAAATGAGACCGTCAATGCAGAGAGACTTACAATCAGAGGAAAAACCGATCAGGAATCAAAACTGGAAATAAACGGCCAAGAGGTGAACTTGGAACAGGCAGGTATTTTTGCAACGGAGATAACTTTGATGGAGGGAATTAATGAAATAGAAATAAAAGCGGAAAATAAGTTTGACAAGACAATCAGCAAAAAGGTTGTTGTAAATTATGAGCCGGATCAAGAATCTGAAGCTGTGGCCCAAAATATTAAAATAATAAAATTGAAAATTGAAGGTGCACCTGTTTGGATAGAAGTTAAAAATGCCACGGAAAGTTTTTCTGAAACACTTGCCGCTTACAGCGAGAAAGATCTGGAGATTAAAGAAGAAACGGTAATTACTGTCAGCAAAGCAAACGGAGTTTATTTTGTGGAAGATTATGGAAACTTGGAAATTTTTGGGGAGACGGCGGTAAGAGCGGAAAGAATTTTCAAGCCCTAATTTTTAGTTTTGGGTGATTTTAAGAATTTTCTTAATTAATTTTAGATTATTTTTAAAATTTTATGCTAGAATAGAAACGGTCAAAGAATATTTTAGAAAAAATAAGATAATTACAAAATAAAGCATTTTTATATAATTTAAAATTTAACAAAAATAATATTTAATTAAAAACTATGGGCAGAAAGAAGAAAACCGGAAAAAGTAAAAAGCTTGTTGTTAAAAAAGCGTCAAGGAGGTCCGGTTTAAATAAAAACAGAGCTAAAAAAGAAAATAATTTAGAGACAATGAAAAAACAATCCGGCAAAAAAAACAGTCAGAGCCAAGCCAGGGTGGAATCAGCCATTCAAACAATTAAAGAAAGATACGGAGAAGGGGCGATTATGAAATTGGGAGAAGCCAAAATAGTCAAAATGGAAGCTATCTCAACCGGTTCTATTTCTTTGAATTATGCTCTGGGAATTAACGGTGTTCCCAAAGGCAGAGTCATTGAAATTTACGGGCCTGAATCTTCCGGGAAAACGACTTTGGCCTTGCACATTATAGCCAATTGTCAAAAAACGGGAGGAACGGCTGCTTTTGTTGACGCAGAGCATGCTTTGGATCCCCAATATGCCAAAAGAATTGGAGTCAATGTTAACGAGCTTTTGATATCTCAGCCCGATACGGGAGAACAAGCTTTGGAAATTGTTGAAACTCTGGTTCTTTCCAGCGGAGTGGATGTTATTGTAATTGATTCCGTTGCCGCTTTAACGCCCAAAGCGGAAATTGAAGGAGATATGGGAGACGCTCATATGGGTCTTCAAGCAAGGCTTATGTCACAAGCTCTTAGAAAATTGACGGCTATTGCCGCCAAGAGCAAAACTACCATTATTTTTATTAATCAAATCAGAATGAAAATAGGGGTGTTTTTTGGCAATCCTGAAACGACTACGGGAGGGAAGGCTCTAAAGTTTTATTCTTCCGTAAGAATTGAGGTTAGGAGAGCGGCTCAAATAAAACAAGGAGAAAAAGTAATCGGCAATCGGGTTAAAGCCAAAGTGGTGAAAAATAAAGTGGCGCCTCCGTTTCAAACCGCGGAGTTTGATATAATGTATAACGAAGGTATTTCTTGGTCGGGTGATTTGATTAATATGGCAGTCTCTCGCAAAGTTGTTGAGAAAAGTGGCTCCTGGTATGTTTTCGGCAGTGAAAAGCTTGGGCAAGGGTTGGAAGCGGCTAAGAGATCTCTGAAAGAAGATCCTAAAATTGCCGCTAAAATAGTTAAGAATTTAGAAATTGCGTTAAAAGAAGAAGAAGCCTAATAAATTTAAATTTTTATGGATCTGCCCGATTTTTATTTTAAAGATCTGTTTGGACTGGCTACTAATTGGTGGAAAAATGTTTTTATTTTCGCCGGCCATTGGTGGTGGGCGTTTTTGCCATTTTTTTTATTCAAAATATTGTATGATTTTTGGATGTACGATGTGGGTGCCAGATACTCCAGTGAAAACGAGTTTGCCATTTTAACGATCAGGGTTCCCCGGGAAGAGGAGAGAAGCCCAAAGTTAATGGAAAATGTTTTACATGGATTTTGGACATTGTACGGCAATGTTAGGCATTTTATGGATACCTTGGTTTTGGGGATTAAACCCGACTACACTTCTCTTGAGATAGTCGGGGTTGAAGGCAAAATTTATTTCGGAGCGCGAATTTTAGCTCATCAAGCGGATTTTTTTAAATCTCATATTTATTCTCAATATCCCGAAGCGGAGGTTGAGATTTTGAAAGAAGACTACATGGAAACGGTTCCCGAGAATGCTGTTGAAAATGGTTGGAAAATTTGGGGCACTGTTATGGCACCGGTTAAAAATAGCGCTTATCCCATCAGAACTTATCCTGAGTTTCAAGATTCTGTTACCGGCACCATGGTTGACCCTATCGCTTCTTATATGGAAGTTTTGGGTGATTTAGGTCCGGGAGAATTTATTTGTTACCAATTATTATTGGAACCCGTACCGACTCATGAATGGTATCCCGAGGCGGAGCAAGAAGTGGAGCGTTTGCTTGATAGGGGAAAATATAAAGAGAAGGGGGCCTTGAGTAAAAAAATAAAAGAGGATTTGTTTTCTTTCCCCAGAGAGACTATTGAAGCTGCTTTTAAGTATCCGGAGATTGTTTCGGAAGATAAAAATAATTCTTTTCAGATGCTTATGCTTTCTCCGGGGGAGCAGGAAGCTCTCAAAGCGATAGAACGCAATATTTCCAAAAGAAGTTTTAAGGCCCAATACTCGGTTATTTATGCTGCCAGGGAAGAAAATTTCAAATCTAAAAACATTTCTGCCATGATGGGGGCGGTTAACCAATTTGCTACCAGCGATCTAAACGAACTTTCTGTTTATCGTCCCTATCTTACCAGTTTGACTTATTGGCGGTCGGATAAAAGGAATGATTATGCCAGAAGAAGATTATTAAGGATAATGAAAAAGCGCCAGTTTACAGGCAAATCTTATATTCTAAATGCGGAAGAAGTCGCCAGTTTATGGCACTTTCCTGATGTTTCAGTTAAGGCAGCTCAGACTCCCAGGGTGGAAGCCAAAAAGATTTCCGCTCCCGTCAATTTACCAACCAATCCTACTTAATTTATGGTTACTCTATTTGCTAAAACCAATTTTCGTAACAAAGAGGAAGTTTTTGGAATAAAAGAAGATGACCGCCGCCGCCACATTTATGTTATTGGAAAAACCGGAATGGGAAAAACAAACCTTTTAAAAACAATGGTGGTCCAAGACATCCAAGCCGGCAAAGGCTTGGCTTACGTTGATCCTCATGGGGATACGGCGGAAGAATTATTAAGTTTTATTCCCAAAGAGCGCCTAAATGACATTGTTTATTTCAACCCGGCCGATATGAATTATCCGGTTGCTTTTAATGTATTGGAAACGGTTAATGAAGAGCATAAGCATCTGGTTGCTTCGGGCATGATGGGTGTTTTCAAAAAAATATGGCCTGACGTTTGGAGTCCTAGGATGGAGCATATTTTAAATTATACGATTTTAGCTCTTTTAGATTATCCCGGCTCTACCATGCTGGGGATTAATAGAATGCTTTCCGACAAACAATTTCGCAGTAAAGTTCTTAATAAAGTAAAAGATCCGATTGTTAAAAGTTTTTGGGTGAACGAATTTGCTAAATGGAATGAGCGTTACATGGGAGAAGCGATTGCGCCTATTCAAAATAAAGTGGGCCAATTTATAGCAACTCCTATTATTAGAAATATCATTAGCCAAGCGAAATCAACTATCAGGATGAGAGATATTATGGATAACGGAAAAATACTTATAGTCAATTTAAGCAAAGGCAGAATTGGAGAAGAAGCCATGCAGCTGCTTGGTGGGATGATAGTAACCAAGCTACAATTGGCGGCCATGGAAAGAGTGGATATTCCTGAAAAAGACCGTAAAGATTTTTATCTTTACGTTGATGAATTTCAGAATTTTGCCACTGAGAGCTTTGCCAATATTCTTTCGGAAGCTCGCAAATATAGATTGAGCCTTATTATGGCCCATCAATATATTGGTCAGCTTGTTCACGAAGGCAATACTTACATGAGAGATTCAATTTTTGGAAATGTTGGGACAATAATCAGTTTTAGAATCGGAGCGGAAGATGCGGAAGTGATTGCTAAAGAATTTGAACCGATAGTTTTTGCTTACGATTTAGTAAATCTTCCTAAGTATCAAATTTACTTGAAGTTAATGATAGACGGCGTGGCGGGAGATGCTTTTTCAGCTACCACTCTGCCCCCACTTTCTCCGCCGGTAGGGAGTGATGCAGATAAGATAATCAGAGTTTCCAGAGAGAGATACGGCCGGTTGCGGGAAAAAGTGGAAGAGAAAATAGCTCGGTGGAGCGGTCATTTTTCCGAAGAAAATCAAGGTGCTGGTGCCAACCGAGGAGCTAAACCGGTCTTTCAAAAAAATCAAGAGAAAAAAGTTATCGCCGGGACGAATCAAAAAAAAGAGGATTTTAAAAAAACGGATTTTGCAGAAAAGCCTCAAAAGAGAGAAATGTTTAAAGCTGTCTGTGATGAATGCGGAAAAGAAATAGAAGTCCCTTTCAAACCGGATGGTTTAAGAGGAACTTATTGCCAAGATTGTCTCAAAAAAATTAGAAGCCAAAGAGCTAAACTGAAGAATATGGAAGAAATTCCCGTCAAGAAAGAACCTGCCGGTTTTTTAGATAAAAAACAGCAAAACAAAGCCGATTCGGTAAAAAAGAAGGTTGATTTGGTTGGTTTGAACCAAGCGATAAAAGAAGCAATCGGAGATAAAGACAAAAAAGTCGTTTCTCAGCCGGAGGAGGAATCGCCGGATTCAAAAGAGGAACAGATAAGTAAGAAATAAAGTTTACAAATGTTTTCTGATAAAAGAATTTTAGTGGCGCTTTCGGGAGGGCTGGATTCGGGAGTTGCCGCTTTGCTTTTGCAAGAAGCCGGTTGGCAAGTTGAGGGAGTCCATTTTTTATTTCCCTCGGCGGCAAATGGCAAACGGCCATTAAATTTTTCTCTGAAAGCTCTTAAAAAGAGCAAGGAAATATCCCGTAAACTGGGGATAAAACTCCATATTGTAGATGTTCGCCAAGAATTTTATCGGGAAGTGATTACCGATTTTATAAAAAGGAGTAAAAAAGGCGAAACGCCCAATCCTTGTATCGTCTGCAATGAAAAAATTAAATTTAAAAAATTGATTGCTCTGGCGGACAGTTTAAAAATAAATAAAGTAGCTACAGGGCACTATGTCGGGAAAGTTAAAAAGACAAGGAAAGGTAAGGAGGGTAAGTTAAAATCAGCCTGGTTTGTCTGTAAGGCCAAGGATTCCGCCAAAGACCAATCTTATTTTCTCTGTCGGTTAAAAAGCTCCGTGATCCGAAGATGCGAATTTCCTTTGGAAAAATATTTGGTAAAAAAAGTGCGCCAAATTGCTCGCAAGTCAATCCTGCCTCCTTTTACAAAAGAAGAAAACAGTCAAGGGCTTTGTTTTCTAAAAGGTTCCCCCGGCGATTTTTTAGAGAAAAATATTGCTGAACAACCGGGAAAAATAATTGACCAAAAAGGACGAACCGTTGGAGAGCATTCAGGCCTTTCAAAATATACTATTGGCCAAAGAAAAGGAATTAAAATAGGCGGTTCCGGTCCTTATTTTACAATTGGGAAAGACTATAATAAGAATGAGTTACAAGTTTCCAATGTTGGAGACGCACCGGAGCTTTTTAAAGATGAAATAACGGCAAGTATCCAGCCGGCCGATAAGCGGAGATTCCTTTTTTTCCAAAAATCCGGCCGGGTTCAATCAAAAAACGAAAAAACTTTTTATCTCAAAGTCCGTTACGGCCAACAAGAAAAATGCATTCGGAAGATAATTTTTTCTTCTCCGGCAACGGTCAAGATAAAATTAAAACAAAAAGTTCGGGCTGTAACCCCGGGCCAGATTGCCGCTCTTTATGATCAAGAAGGTACCTTAATTTTTGGAGGAGTGATAAAATAGTTATAGTTAATTTTTAATTTTTTTATTATGGCAGCTTATAATTCCAGCGAAGAATCTAAAAATGAAGAAATTAATGCCGAACGCCGCCAGGCGAGAGTTAACAGGGAAAACTTGTTAAGAAATTATGGTGGTCGGCGGGATAATATCAAGATTGACTTGGAAAAAAAAGATGCAGAATATGCCGAGCTTGAAAATAAAGTTAGAAATGGTAAAAAGACTATAACCGATGAAGAAAGCGAGATAACTCAAATTGAGAAAAAACTCAATGGACTTAAGAAGAATTTGAAGAGAGATCAGTTTGAATTGAGGCAAGACCAGAATAAAATGTTTAAAATTAACAAGGAAGTTAATTTTTTGAAAGGGGAATTAGCTTTTGCTGAGAAAAAATTGAAAAAAATAGAAATAGAAGGTCGAGATAATTAATTTATTGAAAATTTATGCAAGCTGATTTAATAAGAGAAAAATATTTGAATTTTTTTAAGAGCAAACGGCATGTTTTGATTCCCGCCGCCTCTCTAATCCCTAAAGATGATTCGGTGCTTTTTACAACGGCCGGTATGCAGCCTTTAATGCCCTATTTAAAAGGGAAGAAGCATCCTTTGGGTAAAAGGCTGGTCAATTTTCAAAAATGTGTTCGGACTGATGATATAGACGAAGTGGGAGATTTTAGCCACCACACTTTTTTTGAAATGCTGGGCAATTGGTCTTTGGGTGATTATTTTAAAGAAGAAGCGATTGATTGGAGTTATCAATTTTTAACAGGAGCAGAATGGCTGGGTTTAAATCCCGC
>JAGYOS010000015.1 GCA_018399475.1 bacterium | reverse complement strand
ATCAAGGGAATTTTTAAACGGATATTTCTAGAGACTCTGGTTTCAGTATTTATTTTATGGGCCGGCACTTTAGCAACATTGGAGATAAGAGTAACATCATCAAAGGTAAAAGCATCTCCAATAATTTTGTCTTCAAAATTTCTCTTCATTTTTTAAATTAGTAAAAAATAAATTTTTTAAAATGGACAACTGATATTCTAAAATTTAATAATTTCCGCAATCCCTTTTAGCGTATCATAAATTCCAAGGGTGGGAGCCGTTTTTACCGGCGGATTGATATTATAAAATCCGGCAATTGTCCCGGGGTTGACCACTAAGGTATGCCTTACTTTGTTAATTCGAGCCCGATGAGTATGACCGCAACAAACTAAATCATACTTTTCTGAATTAATTAGTTCCAAGAGCAAGCTTTCGTTATCTCCATGAATGGCAACAATTTTTTTGCCGCCAATTTCCAATTCCAGATAAGGAGTATAAAATTCAACGTCTAAATTAAGTTTTTTAAAATCATGTTTTAATTTATGTTGGTAAACTTCTAACTCCGTATCGCAATTTCCCAAGACTCCCCTTAAAGGAGCTTCCATCTTTTCCAAAACTTCTAAAATTGAAGGATTGGTCCAATCCCCACAATGAATTACCAGATCAACTCTTTTAGAATTTAAATAACTAACTGCTCTTTCAAAATTTTCCAACTGATTATGAGTGTCAGAAATAATACCGATTTCCATTTTTCACTAAAAATAAAAAATTAGTTGCTCTTTTTTAATTTTCCAATTTTTAAAGCGGCTAATAATATCAGCTAAATCGGAAATTAGTTCGGGTATCAATACCAATTTGTTATTACCAATATAAAGATAACGAGAAATTAAAGCAATCTTATTGGTTTTTTATTTTGCTGAATAAAAAAAATTAAAAATGGAACGCTGCATAAGTTTCTTGAGCGCATTTTTCCCAAGAGAAATTACCGGCTTGCCTAAGCCCTTGAGCAGCCATCTCTTCTCGTATTTTTTTATCACTCAAAACATTTTTCAGAATCGCCGCCAAAGCTTGAAAATTTTCCGCTTTAAAATATTGGGGAGCTTTGCCTCCCACCTCCGGTAAGCTTGAGTTATCAGCGCAAATTACCGGAGTACCGGAAGCCATTGCCTCCAAAACCGGGATGCCAAAGCCTTCATAAAGGCTGGGGAAAACAAAAGTTTCAGCGCCACCCAATAGATAAGGGAGTTCCTCGGTTTTATAATGCCCGGTAAAAATAATATCTTTAAAATTATTGGAGATTTCGGCTTTTCGGTAAATTTTTTTCCAGAGCCAAGCCTGGGGACCGGCCAGAACCAATTTTAAATCAGCAAAATTATTCGCTTTTTTTATTTCCTCAAAAGCTTTTATCAAAGTTTCCAAATTCTTGCGAGGCTGCAAAGCGCCCGCATACAAAATATATTTTCCTTTTATCCGGTATTTTGCTTTAACATTTTTTATTTCTTTTTCTTTTTGAGCATTCTCTAAATTAAAAATTTGTTTATTGTAGCCATGGTAAACCACTTTAATTTTAGCCGGATCAAGTTTGTATTCTTTAATAATATCTTTTTTAGTATTTTGAGAAACAGCAATAACTCTATCCGCCCTTTTTAAGGCTTCTCTGGTAAAAATGGAAAGAAAAAACCAATCTTTGAAAGGAAAGTGGTTTTTGAAAAAACGGAAAGCCAGATCATGAACGGTTACTACGATTTTTATTCCCCCTTGCGTTAAAAAGGGAACCGTCTGCAAAGGCATCCACAAAACATCTGGCTTGTCCTTTTTAACCTCAAAAGAAAACTTGCCTTGAGTCCAAAAAAAAGGAGCTCTAGATTCTCTTAAGAAATAATTGGGATATTGCTTAAAATTTAATTCTTTATTCGGCTGACCCTTAAGATGAATAAAAAAAGAGTCGGTTTTTTTAATTCCGCCCAAAAAGTCTAAAACATTTTTAATATAAATTCTGGTACCGTCGACTCTTTTGTCGCATAAATCTGCAGCATCAATGGCTATTTTCATATTTTTTATAGAACTAAATTTGAGTTTTAATAAAAAAAATAAAATTTCCCGAGTAATTTTTAAAAAATTAAAAAATACTCTTTAACAGTTTTTCTTTTCGGCTGTTGTTTTCCAGCCAACGGCTAAAATCTTCCCCGACTTCAGGATGTTTTTTACCCTGATCAACAATAGCTTTCAAGTAATCCAGTTTATTCCCGCAATCGTAGCGCTCTCCTTCAATTAAACAAGCGTAAATCGGCTTAGTTTTTTTAAGACTATTAAAGCCATCCGATATCCACAACTCTCCGCCAATGCCAGTTTCCGTTTTTTCCAAAGCGTCAAAAATTTCGGGAGTCAGGATATAGCGACCGGGGTTGGCATAATTGGAAGGAGCTTCCGCCAGTTTTGGTTTTTCCACAATAGCCGCCACTTCAAAAACTTTTTGCTTTTCTTTTTTGGCGTGGACAGGTTCTACCACTCCGCATTTCTCAATCTGGCTTGGAGAAACTTCAATAACACCCACCATCTCTTCCACTATTTCATTTTTTTCATACTCGCGCATCATTTGCTTGATGGCCGGGATTGGAGAAAAAATAAGATCATCGGCGTTACAGAAAACAAAAGGCTCATCTTCAATAACCTTGCGGGCGCATAAAAGAGCATGCCCGTTGCCTAACTGCCTGTCCTGCCGGACATAAACAATATTTATTTTTTCTCTTAATTTTTCAAAGCTCCTTATTTCTTCAAAAAGTCCTCTCTTGACCAAAATATCTTCCAACTCCGGCATAGAATCAAAATGGTCTTCAATGGATCTTTTATTTCTGCCGGTTATAAAAATTATTTCTTCTATCCCCGAAGCAATACATTCTTCAACAATGTATTGCACAACGGGCTTATCTACGATTGGAAGCATCTCTTTCGGTTGAGCTCTGGTAACCGGCAAAAA
>JAGYOS010000014.1 GCA_018399475.1 bacterium | reverse complement strand
CCGTGCCGTTCTATTTTTTTTAAAACATCTCTTAGCTCCCTCAGGTTTCTTTGAGGCTTTTTCAAAAGGTAAAGCACAATTCTTTCGGCGGCGCGGGGACCAACTGAAGGCAGTTGGGAGAAGAGTTCTATTGCGAGTTGAATTTCTTTAGGAAGTTTCATTGTGTTGGGCGTCAATATCCATAAATTTTACAGAATTTTCATTAAAGAAGAGCTCGGTTTTACCTATCGGTCCGTTTCTGTGCTTAGCAATATGAATTTCCGCCATGTTTTTGTTGGCGGTTTCTAAATTTTCTCGGTCTTCCCTATAAATAAACATCACTACATCTGCATCTTGTTCTATGGAACCGGATTCGCGAAGGTCGGAAAGTTTTGGTATTTGAGGCGAACGGTTTTCTACGGCTCTGGAGAGTTGGCTTAAAGCTAAAACGGGAATATTTAATTCTTTGGCGAGCTGTTTTAAAGAACGGGATATTTCAGAAATTTCTTGGACTCGGTTCTCAATATCTCTTCCTTCCATAAGCTGTAAATAATCAATGATAATTAAACCCAAATCTTTTTCCGCTTGGAAGCGGCGGGCCATCGCTCTGATCTGCATAATGTTGGCTGTTCCGGTGTCATCAATAAAAATCGGCGCTTCTGAGAGGAAACCCATCGCGTCGCCTATTTTTTGGAAATCGCTGTATTCTCCTTTATCGGAGAGCCTTCCGGTTCTTAACTTCCATAAATCCACCTCCGCTTCAGAAGAAAGCATTCTGTCTACCAGCTGATCTTTGCTCATTTCCAGAGAGAACATAGCTACCGGCTTTTTGTCTTTAACGGCAACGTTTCTCATTATGTCTAAAGCCAGAGTGGTTTTACCTAAGCTTGGGCGAGCGGCTAAAATTATCAAGTCTGATTTTTGCAAGCCGGCTAAAATATTATCCAACCCCTTAAAACCGGTGGAAACTCCTCTCAAAGATTGCTTATTTTTGTGCAGTTCATCTATCCTATTGAAAGCATCTTCCAAAATATTTCTAATGGGAACAAAATCTTGTTTTAAGAATTTTTGGGAAACGCTGAATAACTTTTGTTCCGCCTGATCCAGTGTTTTTTCAATATCTTCTCCTTCTTGGTAGCCCATTTCCACTATTTGGCTGGCGGTATTAATTAATCTTCTTAAAGTTGCCTTTTTGGAAACGGATTTAGCGTAAAAGATAACGTTAGTTGCTACGGGAACTTCATTAGTAAGCTCTGTCAGGTAGGTGTTGCCGCCTATTGTTTTTAGTTCTTTTTTTTCTTTCAAACGGCTGGCCACGCTTATTAAATCAATGGGATCATTTTTTTCATAAAGCTCCAGCATCGTCTTATAAATAAGCTGGTGTTTTTTTTCATAAAAATCAGCGGGGCTTAGCTGGTCGGCTACTTTATTGGCTGCTTTTTCATCAATCATTAAAGAGCCTAAAGCGCTTTTTTCAGCTTCGGTATCATGGGGCGGTATCAGAAGAGAATCCGTTTTTGCTTTTTCGTTGGTTTTATTTCTCATGTTTTGACTTTAACATAATTTAGCAATCCAACCTATCTTAAAGTTTCCTCAATTTTTAAACAATTTTTCCACATTCTTTATAATTTTTTTAATATCTTTTAAAGAAGTGATTTGGACTATTTCAGGCCGCATTTTTTTAATTCCGGGAATTCCTTTAAAATACCACAGCAGATGCTTTCTCATTTCCACCAAGCCCTTCTCCTTTTTAAGTTGATGAGCATAATTTGCGTGTTGCCAAACCGTTGTTGCTATTTTTTTCCAATTTCGGCAATCTTTCTTTTTGGAAGAAGGCTTTTTTAAGGTTTTCAGGCTTGCAAAGAAAAAGGGTTGGCCGTAAATTCCTCTGGCGATTCCCACTCCATCCGCGCCGGTTTTTTCCAGCATAATCCGGGCATCTTTAAGGCTTTGGATGCCCCCGTTGGCGATAGTAATCCCCCGAAAATATTTTTTAATCTGCCGGATAGTTGGGTAATCAATAGGACCTTTGAATCCTTGATTGTAGCTTCTGCCATGAACCATAATGGCGGAGACTCCCAAAGCATTAATATTTATTTTTTTAAGAAAATTTAAAAGAGAAAAATTTCCCTGAGAATTTTCCAGTCCGATTCTTACTTTTAGGGAGACGGGGAGTTTAGTATTAGCTACGGTAGCTTCTATAATTTTTTTTGCCAATTCCGGGTCTTGCATCAAGGCCGCCCCCGATCCGTGGCCAAATACTTTTTTAGCCGGACAGCCAAAATTAAGATCAATACCATCCGGTGGCTGTATTTTCTTTCTTGAGGAAAAAGCCAATCTTCCATAATTTATCAGAGGAATGCCTTGGCTTATCAATTTAGCCGCTTTTCCAAAATGCTCCGGATTTTTACCGAAAAGCTGGACGATATAAGGCCGTTCTTTTAAAGAAAACCGGATCAATTCCAAAGTCTTCTGAGGCTTGTAAAAAAGAGCGCTGGCGCTGGCCATTTCCGAGTAGACAACATCCGCTCCGTTCTTTTTACAAATAAGCCTGAAGGCCGAATCGGTAATGCCCGCCATTGGAGCCAAACAAAAAATAGGTTTGGGAATATTTTTCCACATAACCGTTAGCGATAAAAATATTAGGCTTAAGGATGCTTAATGTTAACAGTCTTTTTTATTTTTTTGAGCTGATATTTTTTACCCTGATCTAAAATTTCGTAGCCTCGGGCTTTTATTTTTTCTCTCAACTCATCCGCTTCTTCAAATTTGCCGGCCTCCCTGGCGATTTTTCTTTTCTCTCCCAGTTTTTTTATATCGGCCGGCACTGCTATCGGCAAGCTTTTTTCCTTTTTCAAAATAGCAAAGACCTTATCAAAATTTTCCATTAAACTTTTTATTTCTTGGGGATTGCCCAATGTTTTTTCAGCTAGCAGCCGATTGCCTTTTTTAATTAAATCAAGCCAGACCGACAAAGCCTGGGGAGTATTTAGGTCATTATCCATGGCTTCTTCAAAAAGAGTTCGGTAAGAAGTTACCTCCAAATTGGTTTGTCCGCCTTTTTTATTTTTTTCTTCTAATAATTCTACAATCTTTGAATAAAATTCGTTGATTTTCTCCCAATTTATTTTAGCCTGATCCATGGCTTTAAAAGTAAAATTTGCTTTGCTTCTGTAATGAGAAGCCAATTTTAATGTTCTAAAAGCCAAGGGAGGATATCCTTTTTCTTCCAAACTTGAATAACGCTTATCGGGAACTGAGGAAACAACAAAAATATTACCTAAAGATTTGGACATTTTTTTACCGTCGGCCAAAAAATGGCGAGTGTGAATCCAGTAATTTGCAAAGGGTTTTTTGGTAAAAGCCTCGCTCTGAGCAATCTCACATTCATGGTGGGGAAAAATATTATCTTCCCCGCCGGTATGGATGTCTATTGTGTCTCCTAAATATTTAATTGCCATAGCGCTGCATTCAATATGCCAGCCCGGAAAACCCGATCCCCAAGGGCTATCCCAATACAAAATATGGTTTTTGTTTTTTCCTTTTCTTTTTATCCATAAGGCAAAATCAAGAGGGTCTTTTTTATTTTCATTTATATCTACCCTGGCGCCGGCTTTTATATCTTCCAATGAATTTTTAGAGAGTTTACCGTATTCAGGAAACTTTGCCACTGAAAAATAAATTCCATCTTCAGTTTCGTAAGCATATTCTTCCTGAACCAGTTTCTCTGTTATTTTAATCATTGATTCTATTTCTTGAGTAGGTCTTGGCCGAAAATGCGGATTCTTTATGTTTAGCTTTTTTTCGTCCTCAAGAAAAAAATGGATGTAGTACTCGGCTATTTCCAAAGGACTTTTCTTTTCCCGGCGAGCCGCTTTTTCCATTTTATCTTCTCCTTCAATTCTAAGGATATCATCGCTGGTAAAATGGCCGACGTCGGTAATATTTTTGATATGGCGAACTTCGTAGCCTGAATATTCCAAATACCGGCGCAGAATATCAGCGGTGAGATAAGACCACATATTGCCAATGTGGGCGTGATCATAAACCGTCGGACCGCAAGAGTACATTTTTACGCGGCCTTTTTCCAGCGGAACAAACTTCTCCTTTTTATTTGTTAGAGTGTTGTATAAATAAAAACTCATAATTTAATTTAGCGTTTCTAAATCCAACGCTTGATTTTTGCAAAAGCGAGCATTAAAAGCATAAACCCGATTGTTATTCCCATTATTTCCCAGAAATTTGCCAGCGGGACAACAACGTTCATTCCGAAAAGAGAAGCGGTAAGAGTGGCCGGTAAAAAAATGACCGAAAAAACAGTAAGAATTTTCATAATGGAATTCAGTTTGTAGGAAGAGAGGGAATCATTGGTAGCTTCTAAAGAATCAATGGTTTCCTTGTGATTTTCCAAAACATTCCAAACGCGGATATTGGCTCCTATCACGTTATTGACTCTGGTTTTGTAATTGGGGTTATCCTTAAATCTTTTTTCCCAACCCAAAGATTCCAAAATGGTTCTTTGAGGCTTGATAGTCCTTCTAAAATTCAGGATATCTCTTTTAACAATGGAGATTTCTTTAACCATTTTTTTCTCTTGGTTTTGGAAAATCCGTTCTTCAATTTTATTTAAATTGTGGGCAATATGATCCAACTTGGGAAAACAAGAATTTAAAAGGATCTCAATTATTTTGAATAAAAGCAAATAAGAATCAGAAGGCATTTTTGAGGTCTGGCCGGATTTTTTCTTCTTCTCTTCAAAATAATGAAAAATTGAGTCTTGGTATCTATTACAACTGGTTGCTAAATATTTTTCGTTAACTATAATGTCAACTTCTCCCACTTCGGTAGTTCTTTTATCTTCATTAAAAATTGGGAAGTGGAGGACCAGAAAAAGATAGTTTTTATGTCTGTCAATTTGAGGGCGGTAGGTAGGAGTAGTAAATTCTTCTAAGACTACCGGGTGTAAATTGAATTTTTTTTGTAAAACAGCTAATTCATCTTCGCTCGGCTTTTCAAAATAAAGCCAGGTGTAGTTTTGAGTTTCTATAGTTTTCATTTTTATTTTTTGAAAATTGGGTATAATATAGCTATTAAAATTGGCAATTTTTTAAAAAATTGCTCTAGATTGTTTTTTAACTGAAAAATTCAACCAAGTTCCGATTTTGGAAACCGGAAAAACTAATTTTAATATACCATAACTGAGAGGAAATAAAAATGAGAATCGGAGCAAGAATGGAAGAGGACAAAAGACCGAGCTGTTGCGTTAATAAAATTTTATTGAAAAATGCTTAAACTTTTTTTATTGGCTGTTATCCGCCTTTACCAAAAAACAATTTCTCCCGATCATGGAATTTTAAAATCAATTTATGGAAGAGGCTATTGCCGTTTTTATCCGACTTGCAGTGAATACACCGCCCAATCCGTCAAGAGGTTCGGAGTGCCGAAAGGCCTTTACTTAGGGCTAAAGAGAATATTAAAATGTCATCCTTTTAATCCTGGCGGAGTAGATGAAGTTCCCAAAAAATAAATTGGCACTCTTGTTTGACGAGTGCTAACGATTATTGTATTATTCCAAAGAGGAGGTTTTGTTTTTTTTGGGAACTTTTTCCAATGTTAACTGAACGCCAACAAAAAATTTTAGAATGTATTATTAAGGAATATACGCGGAAAGCTAACCCGGTAGGCTCGACCAGTATTTTGGAAGGATATGGATTTAGTTTTTCTCCGGCTACTATAAGAATGGAAATGGCGATATTGGAAAAAAGAGGTTATCTTTACCAGCCTCATACTTCCGCAGGAAGAATTCCTACCGACAAAGGCTACCGTTATTTCATAGGTTCTTTAATGGGCAATCAAGAGCTGAGCAGAAGAGACCAATTTTTGATTCAGGAAGAACTGTTAAAATTAAGGGTAAAGAATTTGAAGTTGGTTAGAACCATGGCCAGGCTTTTGGGAGCATTAAGTCATAATTTGGCCATTTCCGGCATAATAGAAGACAAGGAATATTTTCAATCGGGAATCAAGGGTCTTCTTTCCCAGCCGGAATTTTCTAAAAATGTTGATGAAATTTGCCGAACGGTGGAGATTCTGGATTATTTGGATCAGAATGTTGAAAAGCTGATGGCAAAATTGGGCAAAGGAGAGATGACTATTCTTGTGGGGCGAGAAAATCCTCTGGTAAAAGGAAAAGAATGTTCGGTTATCGTTTCCCGTTGCCAATTTGCTGACGGAGAAAATGGAATTTTGGCCATTATGGGCCCGAAGAGAATGGAATATGCTAAAAATGTTTCTTTGGTAAAATATGTTGTTGAGCTTTTAAAAAAGGGCCGTTCTTGAAAAGTAAATCAAAGATTTTATGGTAGAAAATAATTTATTCAATCAGTTTACAGTAATTAAAACGGGAGGTTTGATTTTTAAAAAGGACAAGCTTTTGTTGCTGGAAGATCAAGAAGATCAAAGTCGTTTGGCAATTCCTACAGGAGAAGT
>JAGYOS010000013.1 GCA_018399475.1 bacterium | reverse complement strand
ATTTTTAATAATAATTATTTCTTCTAGCAAACTTATTTGGATTAAATATTTTACGTAAGTCAGTTCTTTAATAATTGTTATTTCAAATTAAAAAGTAAAAGTTTAGTTCCTGAGAGCCTAGATTCCCGCCTACGCGGGAATGACAGGACTTTTTAATAACTCATAACTTATAGCTCATAACTCAAGTAATCTCTCTGCCAATTTCTATTTTTTATGCTAATATTTATTAAGGAATTCAATCTTGGAATTTTTTTGACGAACCATCTTTTTTATTATAACCTAAAAAGTTAATTTTTATTTAATGAGCACTTTAAAAACAAGAAAGGAGGAAAATATGAGAGAAAAAAAGGTAATTATTCCAAATCCAAAAAGTTTTGAGGACAAGAAAAAAGCAATTACTGCCAGAGGAGCGGAAAATTTTTATGTCGTTCTTTTGGGGGATCCTTCAATGAGTTTTATCAATAAATTAATTGGCGAATTGCTTGGCTAGAAAATTTTATTAAGAAAGGAGAAGAATATGGGAAACGTAGAAACGATTCTAGCACTTTTCTCAATTTTTTTTGCTATCACTTTTATCCTCTTGGTTTTCTGGGTTATTTTTAAAAAGAACTCAGATAGAGGCAAGGGCAAAGAAAAAAAGAAAGATAGAAGTAGAATAAGGGAGGATGTTATTTTTTAGGAAAGATTTAGATCAAATCTTTCCAAGAATTTTTAACTTTAAAAGGCCATTCGAAATAAATTTCGAATGGCCTTTATTTTTTAGGGAGTCCCATTATTCATTTTCAAATCCATTTTCAAAAATGAACTGGTTCAGATGATTCTGTAAATTGTTAGCCAGTTCAGCGGTAATTAATGATATTGGGACTCCCGGAGCGGTCTCTTTAAACCAACTCGGGGATTCAAAAACGCCCCAGCGGAGAAACCTTTCCGTATCCAGGCTTATTCCTTTCCCTTTTACTTCTTTAAAGTAAGATTTCGGGATAAGGAACCAAGATTCGTTTTTACCTGTCTGGTCTTGAAACAATACGGCTATCTTCTCCCACCTTTTTTCTATCCTAGATATCTTTATAACTCCTTCTGCAAATTCTGCAAATTCTTGGGACATTTTGGACATTTTCTCCTCCTTTTTGACTTTTTGAGTTAAAGAACTAAAGATCCTGTTTATTTTTAAAATATATCTTAACGCTTTTCCCATTATTAGTAAAGGGAAAAAACGTTTTGATTTTTCTTGGATGCCCTTGGGAAGCCGTTGAAAAATTTTGCTGGAAAAAATGGATTACGTGCCTTGCTAAAGATTTTTGGAACGAGTAAAATAGCAATAAACCGATAGCAGAAAATACAAAGCAAAAATAAAAATGAAAGATCAAGCGACGGGAGTAAAAATTTGCCAAAGTTGTGGCATGCCCATGGTTAAAATAAGCGATTATGGCACTCTTGCCGGCAGAAAAAGAAGCAAAAAATATTGCCGTTTTTGTTTACGGAACGGTGAATTTACCGATGCGGAAATTGATATGAACCAAATGATAAATAAAACGGCGGTTATAATGGCAAGGAAGATGCGTTTGGCGGAAGGAGAAGCTAGAAGAATAGCGGAAGTCATGATTCCCTTTCTGGCGAGATGGAAGAAAATTTA
>JAGYOS010000012.1 GCA_018399475.1 bacterium | reverse complement strand
TCGGCCTCTCGATAGAGAGCTGAATTTCTTGCCAAAGTTACCACAATGTTTGGGTTATAATTTTTTTCAATTTCTTTAAGCAATTGGTATCTTATTCTATTTCGAGTAAAGCCGGCGTCAAAATTGGTCTCGTCGGTCCTGAATTTGAATCCATTCCTTTTCATGAAATGGAGGATTTCTTTACGGGTAATATCTAAAAGGGGCCTGATTATTTTTCCTCTCCGATAATTCATTCCGCCGATGCCCTTTAAACCGCTGCCTCTTAGAAAATTTATGAGAACCGTTTCTGCTTGGTCGTTAGCATTATGAGCGATAGCAATTTTGGAAAAATTATTTTTTTGAGCTATTTTCTCAAAAAGATAATATCTGATTTTGCGGGCCCTATTCTCAAAATTAGGTACTTTTAACAAATTATGGGGAACTTTTATTCTTACCGGTTTGCTCTTTCCATTTTTTTCTCCAAAAGAGAAAAAACGCAAACTGTTTTTGAGAACTTGATATTTGAAAAGCCCCGTTTTCTCTTGCCGGCAAATTTTTGAACAAAATTTTTCATCCTCGGCGGCGCTTTTCCTCACTCCGTAATTTAAGTGAACGGCCGTTAATTCAAAGTGATACTTTTTTTTGAGATGGAGTAGAGCATAAAAAAGGCAGCTTGAATCAGTTCCTCCCGACAAACCTAAAAGAATCCGGTCTTCGTTTGCGATTAAAGAACGGGATTCAATTGTTTGGATAAGCTTAGAAAAGAAAGCTTTATTCATCTTTTAGGCTTTTTTCTTGCCGGTTTTATTTTTAGCCGGCTTTTTTAAAGCTTTACTGTTTTTTTTGGGAGAAGTCTTCGGCAAATCTTTTTTCTTCTTTAATTCTTTTTTTCTTGCCGGTTTTGTTTCCTTTTTCTCTTTTTTAAGAGTTTCTTTTTTGGCTTTTCCAACTTTTTTAGGAGCTTCTTTCTTATTTTTGGAAACAGTCTTTGTTTTTTGGACCGTCTTTTGCTTTTCATCCTTTCCATTCTTTGCCTTCTTTTCTCCACCAATAGAAGGGGAAAGTCCCATCCGGTGATTCTTAGGTTCAATGGAGAGAACTTTAAATTTATAAGTTTTTCTGGTTTTTAAAATATCTTCTATATTTTTTTCACCGGCATAACGGTTCAACTCGGAAATATGGGCTAAGCCGTGGATATCTTTATCTAGCTGGACGAAAGCCCCGAAAGGATTAAATTTGGTAATTTCTCCTTTCACAATATCTCCCACCTTGTATTTTTTTTCTACATTGCTCCAAGGGTCTTTTTTCAAGGCTCTGATGGAAAAAGAAATCCGATTTTTTTCAATCCCGATAATTTTACATTTTACTTTTTCTCCCACTTTCATAATATCGCGAGGATCATCTATTAACTGCCAAGCTAACTCGGAGATATGAATCAGGCCTTCCAAAATATCTTTGGAATCAATTTCTTTCTCTTCTCGGTCTTTGGGAGGAAATTTTATAAAAACTCCAAAATCAACAATTCCGCTAACTGTTCCTTCTACAATATCTCCCACCTTGAATTTTTTGATTTCTTTTCCTTCTTTCTCGGAAAGAGTGGCCTTTTCAGAAACAATTAATTTTTCATTCTCTCTATCTATGTCAATAATTCTTACACCTAAAGTTTGATCCACTAAAGCGTTTAAAAGTTGGAGGATTTTATTTTTATCTCCATCTTCCACCCGAGGGTAATTTTCATTGGCAAGCTGGGAAACCGGTAAAAAACCCGTTATCCCGTTAATTTCAACCATTAAGCCTCCACGGTTGGCGGCCAATATTTTAGATTGGATTGTTTCTTCTTCTTTTTTCTTTCTTTCTATTTCATCCCAAGTTTTTTCATAACCGGCTTCTCTTAAAGAGAGCTCCATGTAACCGTCTTCATTTTCCAGTTCAACTACAGTAGCTTCCACCTCGTCTCCTTTTTTAAGATGTTCGGATATTCCCAAGCCGTCTTTCATTTCTCTGCCCATAACTATGCCTGTGCCCATTATTCCCAAATCCAAATAAATTGCATTTTTACCCACGTCAATCACTTTGCCTTTTACTAAATCGCCAATTTTTGGTATTTGAACCTCTTCTTTTTCCAAAAGTTTTTCCATCGGAGAAACTGAATCCGGTTCGTTTTTAGTAAGGGTTGTTTTTTCAATCATAAATAAAATAATACGGATTTAATAATTAAAATCGCTTTTATCTCCGTTTAAAATAAAAGCTTTTTAGGATTATTTTGATTATTTAAAACGAATTCTTCCATTCCCCAGTTTATTCTTTAATCCTCTTTTTTGCAAGTAGCGGCTTTTTATGTTAAATTAATAAAAGAATAAAATAATGATTTATAATTTAATTCTAAAAGAAGCAACCCGATAGATTACCGGCAAGTTAAAAATTTATTTTTTAATTTAAAATTATGCAAATTGAATATTGCGGCCATTCTTGTTTTAAAATTTCAACCAAGCCGCTTGCCGATCAGGATAAAATAACGGTTTTTATTGATCCTTTTGGAGAAAAGCTGGGTCTTAAGCCTCCGCGAGGCCAAGCTGACTTGGTTTTAACTACCCATAACCATTTTGACCATAATGACACCAGTAATTTAAAAGGAGACTTTTTTCTTATAAATAGTCCGGGAGAATATGCTTTTAGGGGGGTGAGCGTGGTTGGTATTCAGACTTACCATGACGACCAAGGAGGCAAATTGAGAGGCTTGAATTCTGTTTATATAATTGAAAGCGAAGGCGTCCGTATTTGCCATCTTGGCGATCTGGGCCATCTTTTGGATAAAAATCAAATTGATAAAATCGGCGAAATAAATATTTTGCTGGTTCCGGTTGGGGGAAAGTATACTATCGGGCCCAAAGAAGCGGTAGAGGTAATAAAATCAATTGAACCTTCCGTTGTAATCGCCATGCACTACAATGTGCCGGGACTTAAAGTTGAAGGTTTGGGAGGAGTGGAAGATTTTTATAAAGAATTGGGGATTAAGCCTCAAGAAAAAATGGCAAAACTAAAATTGAAAAAGGATATGTTCAAAGGCGATGAAATGGAAGTGGTGGAACTTAGCCCCTTGTAAGCTTGATCTTCTATTTCAATTATGCGATCATCCGATTTTATTCTAAAAGTTATCAAAAGGATCCAACAAAAAACAATAGAAGAAAGGAAAAGAATTCAATTATTAGTAGTGGGCTTTTTTTTAATTGTTTTGTTGGCAGTAAGTTTTTTTTCTTTTAAAAGTGATTTTTCCAAGGAAAGAAACTCAATTGCTAATTTTAGTGAGTTGGCAGGAGTGAAAAAAATTACCGGCTCTTTTAGCAAAATAAGGATTTTGGGATTGAAAATAGGTGAATCTTTTAAAGGGTTTAAAGAGAGCGATACAATAAAAAATTTTTTTGAAAAATATGGCAGCTAAAAATGTAGAAGCTAAAAAACAAGAATTTGGTCTGGTGAAACCAAGACAAATCACCGAAGAGATGAAAACTTCCTATCTTGATTATGCGATGAGTACCATTGTCGCGCGGGCGTTGCCTGACGTAAGGGATGGCTTGAAGCCAAGCCAGCGAAGAATTCTTTATTCCATGCATCAGTTGGGCCTTTTTCATAAAAGCAAATACAGGAAGTCGGCCTTGGTAGTTGGTGATGTTTTGGGAAAATACCATCCTCACGGAGATGCTTCGGTTTATGAAGCCACTGTCAGGCTGGCCCAAAATTTTTCTTTGAGATATCCCTTGGTTGACGGGCAGGGGAACTTTGGTTCCGTGGACGGGGACAGTCCCGCTCAAATGCGTTATACCGAATGCCGGATGGCTGCTATTGCCGAAGAACTTTTGAAAGATATTGATAAAGGTACCGTTAATTTTATTGATAATTACGATGCTTCCCGCAAAGAGCCTCAAGTTTTACCGGCGGCTCTTCCTCAATTGCTTATTAATGGAGCGGTAGGTATCGCGGTGGGCATGGCTACCAATATTCCTCCTCATAATGTCGGGGAAGTTATTGAAGCCCTTATTTATTTAATTGATAACCCCGACTGCGAAATAGAAAAATTACTTGAGTTTATTAAAGGACCCGATTTTCCAACCGGCGGGACGGCTTATTCTCAAAAAGATATTTTAGAGGCTTACGCTACCGGTAGAGGAAGAGTGGTAACTCGGGCGAAATGCGAAATAGTGGAAGCAAAAAAAGAATATTTTAACATTGTAGTTTCTGAAATAACTTATCAGTCTAACAAGGCGAGCACTATTGCTAAAATCGCCAGTCTGGTAAAAGAAGGCAGGTTGGAAGGGATAAAAGATATTAGGGACGAATCAGATAAAGATGGAATTAGAATTGTGATTGAACTTAAAAAAGACACTTACCCCAAGAAAATTCTTAACAGGCTTTATCAATTAACCGATCTCCAGAAAAATTTTGGTTTTAACATGTTGGCGCTGGAAAATGGAATCCAACCAAAAGTTATGAATGTCAGGGAAATTCTGACTTATTATTTGGAACATCGGGTTGAGATTATTACCAGGAGAAGTCAGTTCGATTTGAATAAAGCCAAAGAAAGGGCGCATATTTTAGAAGGCTTGAAAAAAGCCATTGATAAAATTGATGCAGTGATTAAAACGATTAAATCTTCCAAGAATAAAAAGGTGGCCCATTTCAACTTGGTTAAAAAGTTTAAATTTACCGTGGAGCAAGCAACGGCAATTTTGGAAATGAAATTGCAAACTCTTGCCGGTTTGGAGAGAAAAAGGATAGAAGATGAACTGGAAGAAAAGAAAAAACTTATAGAAAAGTTAGAAGACCTTTTAAGCTCCGAAGCTAAAATTAAAAAAGAAGTAAAGAAAGAATTGGAAAATTTGCGCGATAAATATAAAGATGAGAGAAGGACCAGAATAATGAAAAGCAGAGTGGGAGAATTTTCCGATGAGGATTTCTTTCCGGAAGAAGAAGCAATAATTATGATGAGCCGCGGAGGCTACATAAAGAGAATGAACCCCAACGCTTATAAAGTTCAAAAGCGCGGTGGTAGCGGCATTATAGGGGCGGCTACCAAAGAAGACGATGTGGTAGCTTCTCTTTTTACCGTTCAAACTCATGACAACGTTTATTTTTTTAGTGAAGCCGGGAAAGTTTATTTAATCAAGGCTTTTGAAATAGGCGAGAGTTCTCGTTTGTCCAAGGGAAAAGCCATTGCTAATCTATTCTCTCTTTCCCAAAGAGAAAAAATTACAGCGGCTCTTACTCTTAATCCCCAATCAAATTCCAAATCCAAATATCTTTTTATGGCTACCGAGATGGGAATAGTTAAAAAAGTGGCTCTGGAAAAATTCATCAACATTAGAAGCTCCGGTATTACAGCCATTAAATTAAAGGAAGGCGATCATTTACAATGGGTTGACCTGACCTCGGGAGAGGACGAAATTATAATGGTTACCAGAAAAGGTCAAGCGATTCGTTTCAAAGAAAAAGATGTCCGGCCAATGGGTAGAACTGCTGCCGGAGTAAAGGGAATAAAAATGAAAGAAGGCGATCGATTGATAGGGGTGGATGTTATTGACCACGGAAAAGCCGAAGCTAAAAAATTAATGGTAATCACTGAAAAGGGCTATGGTAAAAAAACCGATTTAAGCAAATATAAATTGCAAAAGCGCGGAGGAATGGGTCTGAAAACTCTGAAGATTGCTTCTCGCAACGGAGAAATAGCTCACGCTTCTTTAGTTCTTAAGAGTGAAGAAGCTGCGGATATCATTGCAACTTCCAGCCATGGTAATATAATAAGAATGAAGATTGATAGCATTTCCAATTTAGGGCGGGTGACTCAGGGTGTTAGGGTAATGAGGTTAAAAGATAATGATAAGCTTGCTCAAGCCACCAAAGTTGAATAATTCTCAAAATTCAATATAAAAATAAAAAATGGAAGATAAAATTCAAGCCAAAGGCTACCTTGATCCTGACGATGTGGTAAAGCAGCTTGAGATGCAAGAAGGAGACACCGTAGCCGATTTAGGTTGCGGAAAAGGTTATTTTGTCATCCCGTTAGCTAAAAAAGTCGGCAAAGAGGGCAAGGTTTTTGCCATTGATATTTTGGAAAACGCTTTGGAAAATGTTCAAAGCGCGGTTCAACTTAATTTTTTGGATAACGTTATCTTTAAAAGAATCAATTTGGAAGAAAGAGGCGGTATTCAAAAATTTATCCGGCAAGGGTCGTTGGATTTGATTACTATTTCCAATGTTTTGTTTGCTAACGAGGGAAAAGAAAATATAATTCTGGAAAGCGCGGCTGTTTTAAAAACGGGCAAAGATTTAGTTATTATTGATTGGAAAAAGAGCGGGCTTTCCATAGCTCCTCCTCCCGAACTTTTAGTGGACCCGGAAAAAATAATGGAAATTTGTTTAAGGAACGGACTGATTTTTAAAAAAGATCTCGCGGTTGGAAATTACCACTGGGGGAAAGTTTTTCTAAAAAAATAATTTTGTTTTTCCTGAATAAAAAATGAAATTTAAAATAAATTCAAAATTAAAAAATATGGGAAAAATAATTAAAATCGGAATGCTCGGGCTGGCTTTTGCTTGGCTCCCTTTTTTAAGCGGTTGCGGTTGCCGGGAAAAAGAAGCTTCTAAAGTTGAACCTTTAGAGATTTGGGGAGTGTGGGATGATTCGGATATAATAGAAAAAATGATTGGTCTTTATAAAAAGGAAAATCCGCAAATTACTCAAATAGAATACCGTAAATTTACTTATGATGAATATGAAAACGAGTTGATTAAAGCTTTTGCTGCCGGTAACGGGCCGGATATATTTTCGGTCCATAATTCTTGGACGGTTAAACACCTTGAT
>JAGYOS010000011.1 GCA_018399475.1 bacterium | reverse complement strand
TCTCTACTTTTTGGTAACAATGGTTATTGGTAACCCTTCGGGTGAAAACCTGTCTCTACTTTTTGGTTAAACCGTTAAACGTAATAAATTAGGATCTCTATTGATAGATTATATTGATTTGAACTTTTTCTCGCTTCTTGGGAATATTTCTTACCCAAAAAGGCCAGCAATTTATCTCAAAGGTTTCTATTTTATCCAATAATTCAAGCCTCTCAAAAGCTTCTTCTTCGGAAAGTCCCAAGATTTTATCTTTAATTTCTCCACCTTCTATTTTCTCCGACTTATAACCTTCCGCCCGAACATTCAAATTGGCGGATTTCCCCTCTTCTCCTATTTTAAATTCCACTATTTCCGTCTCACAATTTCCCAAAAAGATTTGATTCTTAGCTACTTCTTCAGCTAAATAAGAAGCGGCTAATTCTTCTAAATCTTTTCTCTTGAAAATTAGAACTTTGGCAATAGCTTCTCCTCGAATACTGAAATTTTCCGCTCGGCTGCCAACCGGCTTATCCTCTGTCAGCTGAACTTCTTCTAAAATAACAACTCCAATAATTTCAAAACCGGAATTATTCTTCAAAATATCCGCTTGGGCTTTTTCTTCCAAAATTTGAATTATTGATTCTTTGCCTTTTTTAATATCTTCATCGGTTATTTCTTTATCTCCCCGCTCTGTCGGTTTTTTAAAAGGTTCTTCGACCATAGCATAAATTTTTTCATAACGTTCTCCTCCTTTTAAGCCGGGAACCGTGAGTTTCTGATTGCTGATTAAATACTCGTCTCCTTCCTTATCGGCAACAACTTCTATAACGGTTTTACCGGGGATAACTTCCCCCGCTTGCTTAGTATAACCGGGCAAGCGAACACTGGAAACGCTTCTGAAAACTTGACCCTCTTCCGTTATAAAACGAGTCTGGGGAACAAAAACTTCAAGAGAGCTTGAAAATTCATTATAAACCGTAAGATTTCCCCGGATCTTGTTATCGTTATAAGTTTCGGTTACTTTTCCCGAAGCTTTAAAGTCCTCTTCTGCAACAATTTCTTTTTTTATTTCTTTGCCGGGGATAATTCCTTTTTTAGGGTCCGGTTTACTTACATTGGAATCAATTTTAATATCCAAATTAGCCGCTAGCGCTTCTTTTTTAGGCGTAATTTCAATTTCCGCCTTGGGTAAAATAAAAAAAGCGGCTGTTATAATAACTCCAACCAAAGCCAGAATAAATAATAGTAAAAAATGAACGCTGGAGCTGGGCAAAAAAATTATTTTCCTGATCCGCTTTTTTCTTTTCTTCGTTCCGTTAAAATTAACTTTAGAAACAAGATTTTTAAAGAAGAGAAAAGTTTTATTAGCTTTAGCGCGGTATTCCTTTTTAAAATTTTCAATTTCTGCCGATGCTGAATCATTTTTCTTTTTAAAAGTATCCAGGCGGTGATTCGTCTTTTGCTCTTTTTTAGAAAAAGAAGGTTTTATTCCATCAATTGGAGCTTTAATAATATCAGCAGTATTGGGTACTGTATTTTCTTTTCTTCTCAACCCGCCGGAAGGTACAGGCTCTTGCCTATATTTTTTTCCCAAAGAAAAATTTTTCGGGAAGTTTTTCTTTTTCTGAATTCTCCTTTGGATTCTCGTTTGAGGCGGAGGTGCTTCAACTTTTGTCCTTTTTAATATTTCCGAATCCAGTTTGCTATTTGTTTGCAGCCCCACTTTTTTAGCCAAGGATCGGCAAAGAGGATCTCTAGTAACAATTGCCAGCTGTTTGCCGGTTTTTTCCGATTGGCTTCTTAAAATTTTCAAATTAACAACTCCCTGGGAAAGAAAAGAACGGCGAGGAACTATCAAGGCAATTTCGCCGGCGGGAGTTTTTTTAATTCTTTCTACTACCGAAGTTATTTCTTCCTCCACTCCAATATAGATTGTCGTATGTTTGCTTGGCATAATTTTAATTTTGGATCATTCTAACCGCCCTTCTTAAAATAGAAGATATAACACCCTCATCTCCGGCAAGATCAAGAGCCAGATTAGCTAAACTCATAGGAGTAACATCTTCCGGTTCCGATAGTTGTTTAGTTGAATCAATAATGTTAGCAACATCTCTCGGATAAATAAAGCTTATATCCGGCTTTTTGGCAAAAGGCAAATTTCTCGCCCAATTTTTACCTTCTAAAACTTTTTTAATACCGGGTAGTTTGGACCCTCCGCCACATATTAAAATTTTAGAGGGGAGAAGGTCAGAAGACGAAAATTCTCCCAAAGAAAGTTCCACCCCGGCCAGCCAAACCTCGCAGTCATTTTTCAAAATTCCTTCAACTTTTCGAGCAATGCTCAAGCTAACATTATTTTGAGAATATTTTATTTTTATCCTTTCCGCCTCGTGAAAAGACAAACCGAGTTCCGAAGCAATCCTTTTTGTAAAAGCCCTGCCGCCTAGAGCAAACATTTTAGCACCTTCAATTCCTCCTTCTCTCACTACTGCCAAGTCAGTGGTTCCCCCTCCCACATCAATGAAAATAGCTGAAAATTCTGAAGCGTCTTCTATCCCCATGCAACGGGCAACTGCGTAAGGTTCGGCTACAATGGAAAGCAAGTCCAAACCTAATTCCGCAGCAATACTTTGCAACGCACCCAGATGAACCATGGGAGCATAAGCGTTAAAAACACTAATTGAAACTTCTTTCCCTTGAAATTCAAGGGGATTGGTCACCCGATAGCCGTCAATTTTAACATCTACCACCGCGGCGTTAATAAGCCTAACATCAATTTCGCTTTGGCCGGTTTCCCAAGCCAATTGTTGGCGAATCTTATCAAAAGCTTTCCACTGGATTTTTTGAACAATATTTTTTAATTCCGGAATATCAATTTTAATTTTCGGCTTGACTCTCTCATAACAAACATTGGTGGTTGTTCCTTTCACTAACTCTCCGGCAATACCAATAATGCATTGCTGAGGCCTCACTTTTGCTTGGCTTTCCGCAATGGAAATCGCTTTTTCACAAGTTTCCGCCACACCGGCAATATCAGAGACAGCTCCTCCGGCCATATCACCCAAATTTTGGCGGGCCCTGCCAACTCCTTCAACAATCCCCTTGCCTTCTTCCTCGTCAATCCTAAAAATCAAAGCCTTTACTATCTCCGTACCAATATCAAGAGATAGGGCATAGCCGTAATTTTTATTTTTTTTACCAAAAAATTTAGCCAAAAATGAAGCAGACATTCTTTTTTCCTCTTTTAACTGATAAGCTTGAAATTTTTATTCCGGCGTTGCCGGTTC
>JAGYOS010000010.1 GCA_018399475.1 bacterium | reverse complement strand
CTTCTTCTCCTTCTAATTGGGGAACATTTTCCGGAGTTTCTTCAGAAGTTTCCTCAAGAGTGAGAGAATAGTCTTGCTTGGGCTCGGGTGTTAATTTCTGATAAAAATAGTAGGCAAAAAACCCTAAAAAAAGGAGAAAGAAACTAATGCTAATAATCCGAATTTTACTTTTTCTCATAAAAATATTTTAAAGCTTTATTTCATTTTACATTTTTCTTTCTCTCCTCGTCAAAAAAAGAAACTATTTTAACTAAAACGACTTTAATCAAAAAGCGAAAAATAAATTATTTTAATTTATTTTTCGCTTTTTTTTAATGATCAATTTGTTAATTTTGCAACAAGTTCGTTTAAATTTTAAGTTTGATTTTATGTTAGCTAAAAGGATCCCATTTCTATTTTTTTTGTTATTTTTCCCCCTTTTTCAAGCCGATGCTGCATCTCTTGATATAACAGAGGATGCTGTTTGGGGAGAAAACCAAATAATAGATGGGAGAGTAACGATTGGAAGCGAAGCGACTCTGATTGTGGAATCCGGGGTTCAAATTGAATTTAAAAGAGGAGGCAATTTAAGAGTTTATGGCCGGTTGGAGGTGGAAGGAGAAGAAGATTCCCCGGTGATTTTTTTTAGAGAGAAACATATCTCGGAAGAACCGGCTTGGATGTATTATTTTTTGTTTGGAGCCGGGTCCGATTCCGTTATCAAAAATGCGGTTGTCAAAGAGGCCGGCGGTTATTCCGAAAGCGGTTCCTGGATGCCAGGGATGAAAATTCAGGGAGATTTAGAGATTTATGACAGTTTGATCACTCAAAATTATTGGCCGCTGCAAGTAAGAAATGCCGGTACTCTGAAAATAAGAAATTCGGATATTTATGCCAATCACACAACTTATGGAGTGGAAGTTGTAGGTAATTCGGCCGCAGCCGATATCGTTAATAATTATTGGGGAGATGATTCGGGACCTTTTCATCTCTCCGCTAACAATTCAGGCAAGGGAGAGAAAATTAAAGGCATTAATCTTGAATTTGTTCCTTGGACAGAGAGAGGCAAAAAACCTATCATTTTGATCCCCGGTTTTGGTGAATCTTTAAACTTAGGGAAATTTTTTAAAGAGCAAGAGGGAAGCTGGTGGCTTTTTCCTTTTGGTAAATCAACTGCAGCTTTAAAAAATGTTTTTAAAAATTCCGGCTACGAGGAAGATAAAAATTTATTTGTAAGTTTCTATGATTGGCGGCAACCGTTTTTCCAAAGCGCTGCCGGTTATCTAAAGCCGATTATTAATTTAGCCAAAGAAAAATCAGGGTTTAAAGAAGTGGACTTGGTTGCTTTCAGTTTTGGCGGTCTCGTTGCCAGAGGATATATTCAAGGAGAGGATTTTGGTTTTGATGTGGGCAATTTGATAACTTTGGGAACTCCTCATCAAGGAGTTTCTAAAATTTACACCTTGGCGGAGGGAGGCCGAATCCCTGATGGCTGGAGTCCCTTGCTTTATGCCTATCTTTGGTATAAGCAATTGCAAGCCGGCCAATCTGTTCTGGATTATATTCAAGATCATTTGCCTTCAGTTTACGAAATAATGCCCACTTATGATTTTCTGGAAAATTCCGGATCTCTAGTTGATCATCAAACGATGTTTTTTTCAAACAGCGCCTTGATTGGTCTAAACAATGGAATAGAAAAATTGAAAAATAGGTCTGAGGCTTTTTTTATTGGAGGAAGGGGGCATTTGACTTTAGATAAAATTCCTATCAGGCCGCATACTCCGGCTGATGGAGAATTTTGGCAGGATGGAGTCCCAGATCCCCGGGAGCCTGTTTCGGATAATCTTGAAGGAGATACAACTGTACTTGCGAAAAGTTCTACTTGGGAAATGGAAGGCATAAGAAATCTTCTAATTGAAGCAAGGCACGGAGACCTTCCTTGGGAATCAAGGGCTGAAATTGAAAATTTTTTAAAGATTGAGTTGGAAACTTCTTCCCAGAATTTTGAGTTGGAAAAAGATTATCTTATTTTTTGTTTTGCTTCGCCTTTGACTCTGGAGATTAAAAATTCCGAGGGCTCTAAAATCTCTCGAGAACTGAATGAAATTCAAAATTCTTATTTTTACGAGGATGATCCTCTCGGAGAAAAAATGGTTCTGATTGCCGATCCGGATATTGAATATTCGGTTAAAATTGATGGATTGGCTGAAAGTAATTACCGAATACTAGCAATTTTGAAAGAAGAAAACAGAAGCATAATCTCGGCTGAAGTAACCGGTGAAATCGGTTTGGGAGAAAACATAAATTACGGAGTTAATATAACCAGGAGCGGAAATGAAGGGTTGGAACCGAAAGTTGAAATTTATAAAAAAATCAGTTCGGATTATAAAGCTATTGCCGGGGAGGTGGTGACTTTTTATGAAGAAAATTTTTTGAAAAGCTGGTCGGCGAGGCAAGAAATTTTGGAAGGGGTAATAGCCGGTTATAATTTTTCCAAAAGAGGCCAAACGGAAGAAGAAAAATCAGCGGTTGAAGCATTAAAAGGTAAAATTAGAGAATTAGAAGCTGAAAATTTTATTGATTCTGCCAAGGCGAAATTATTATTGGAAGCTTTAGGTGATTTTTCGTGAGAAATAGCTTATAATAAAATTGAAACCAAGAAGTAACTTTTCCATTAAGCGATAATTTCCGGTTGTTTATAATTTTTCTATAAAAGATTACAGGTTTTGTTTACTGGCTGTAATTGGAATTGCTAAAAATAAAAAATGAAAAAGAAAAAAGAAAATAATTTTATATTTTTCCCGAAGGATTTTTTTTGGGGAAGTGCTACTTCTGCTTACCAAGTGGAAGGCGGCAATTTGAATGATTGGAGCCAATGGGAAGAGAAGAACGCCGAAAAATTAGCTCATTCGGCAAAAAAATATTGGAAGTCTTGGCAAAGAAAAAAATTTCCTCAAATGCTTTACCCGGATAATTATATTTGCGGCCAAGCTTGTGATCACTACCATCGCTATGAGGAAGACTTTGATTGGATTAAATCTTTACATCAAAATGCTTATCGGTTTTCTGTAGAGTGGTCGAGAGTAGAACCGGAGGAGGGAAAATTTAATAAAAGGGAGTTGGAACATTATAGACAAATGGTAATGGCTTTAAGAGACAGAGGGATTGAACCTTTTATAACCTTAAAACACTTTGCTAATCCGCTTTGGCTTTCTAAAAAAGGAGGGATAACCAATTCTGATTATCCTCGTCTGTTTACTCGTTATGTCCAAAAAGTAGTCCAGGAGTTAGGTGAATTTTGTCAGTATTGGATCACAATAAATGAAATGATGGTGATTCTCTACAATGCTTATTTAGGGAAAAAAAACTGGCCTGGAGAGAGAGGTCTTATAAAAGCTTATAAATATTTTCGGATGACAGTTAAGGCACATAATATGGCCTATGAATGCATTAAAAAAGAGTGTCCGCGAGCTCAAGTTGGTGTCGCTCAGCTTCTAAATTTTTGGGAGCCGGCTAATAAAAATTCTTTTTTGGATAGATTAACCACCGGTGCAGCTCGTTATTTCAGCAATAAGAAGTTTATCAATGCTATAAAATCTAAATTAGACTTTATAGGAGTGAATTATTATTTTCATCATCGGTTAAAATTTCCTTATCAGCAGGTAAAAATAGAGGGAAAGGTGTCTGATCTAAATTGGGAAATTTACCCGAAAGGGATATACAAAGTATTACAGGAGGTTAAAAAGTATAATCTTCCGATATATATTACTGAAAATGGTTTAGCCGACGCAAAAGATAAATACAGAGAAGTTTTTATTAAGGACCACCTTTTTTGGATAAATAAAGCCATTCAAGAAAAAATTCCAGTCAAAGGTTATTTCCATTGGTCCCTTATGGATAATTTTGAATGGGACAAAGGATTTTGGCCTCGTTTTGGGCTTTTGGAAATAGATTATAAAACATTAGCGAGAAAATTACGTCCAAGCGGCAAAGTTTATGCTGATATTTGTGCAACTAATGGGTTTAAATTTGATAAATGATTTTAGGTTTATCCATTGCTATCCTGGCTTATTTTATAAATGCTGTTACAACAATAGTTGATAAGTATTTATTGCGGGGTTCTGTCCCCAGCCCGATTACTTACGGTTTTTACGTAGGGATTTTAAGTATTTTTGCTTTCCCACTCGTTTTTTTACAATTTGAATACCCCGGTTTTATTCTGCTACTACTTGATTTTTTAGCCGGTTTTGTTTTTTTGTTTTCAATTCTTTTTATGTATTTGGCTTTGAAGAAAGGAGAAGCTTCCAGGGTAATTCCGATTATTGGAGGATTAGCCCCCAGCCTTATTTATCTTTATGAAGTTGTAATTGCCGGTAATGCCGTTAACACGACACAGTTAACGGCTCTTTGTTTCTTAGTGGCGGGAAGTGTTTTAATCTCAATGAAAATAAAACATGAAAAAGGCCGATCGGAGAAAAAAATAAGTTTTGAGAGTTTAGGGTTGGCCTTTTTTTCCGCTTTTTTGTTGGCTGTTTATTTTATCTTGGTGGATCAAATTTTTGCTGCTCAACTTTTTCTACCTGCTTTTGCTTGGACCAGAGTAGGTAGCTTTTTGGGAGCTTTGTTATTCCTTTGTTTCCAAGGGAATAGAGAAAAAATATTTACTACCACTAAGAAAATAAAAATTAAAGCTACCGGCATAGTAGTTTCCAATAAAATTTTGGGAGGGATAGCTTTTATTCTGCTGAATTTAGCCATTGCTAAATCTTCCGGCTTATTGGTTAATTCTTTAAGTGGTTTGCAGTACGCGTTTTTGTTTTTGCTTGTTATTGTTTTATCTTATAAATATCCTAAAATAATCAAAGAAAGATTTAATAAATTTTTAATTGGACAAAAGTCATTAGCGCTTTTTCTGATTGGGATAGGGTTATTTCTTCTTTTTGTTGTTTTCTAAAATTTAAAATTATTGGCCGGCATGTTGTCTAAAATTATAAAGTTTTTTATTCTGATTCTAGTTTTGGTTTTTGGGGCATTATTTTTTTTGACGCTTCACAAACCTCAAAATTATACGGAAAATATTAAATGGGGAGTTACGTATTCTAAATTTTTTGCGGAAAAAGCGGGGCTGGATTGGAAGAAAACTTATCTGGCCGTTTTGGATGATTTAGGCAGTAAAAGAGTAAGGATCCCGGTCTATTGGCAGTTTGTAGAACCGGAAGAAGGAAAATATTTTTTTGAAGATTTGGATTGGATGATGAGCGAGGCGGAAAAACGCCAAACGGAAATTATCTTGGTCGTTGGGAGAAAAGTTCCCCGTTGGCCGGAATGCCATATTCCTGATTGGGCCAGAGAATTAGATGAATCCAAACAACAATCCAAAATGCTTGAGCTTATTGAAAAAGTTGTTAAGCGTTATCATCAGTCTATTAGCCTTTCCGTCTGGCAGGTTGAGAATGAGCCTTTTTTAGCTTTTGGAGAATGTCCGACTCTTGATACTGAATTTCTGGATCGAGAAATAGCGAAAGTAAAAAATTTAGATCCTAAACATCCGATTTTGATAACCGATAGCGGAGAAATAAGTATCTGGCTTAGAGCGGCTAAAAGGGGAGATATCTTTGGGACGACTATGTATAGAATAATTTGGAATGAACATCTTAAATATTTCAAATACCCTCTGCCTCCAAGTTTTTTTTGGGCCAAAGCCAACCTCGTCAATTTTTTCTATAAAAACAAACCGATAATTGTTTGTGAACTGCAGGGAGAATATTGGGGGCCTAAACAGTCTTATGAAACTCCTTTAGAGCTTGAAATGAAACATTATTCCTTGGGAGAATTTAAGAACAGCATAAATTATGCCAAGGCGGTGGGTTTCAGTGAAGTTTATTTATGGGGAGTTGAATGGTGGTATTGGCTTAAAGAAGAGCATGGTAATGCTGATTATTGGGAAGAAACTAAAAAAGTATTTCAAGAATCAAATTAAATAATAAATTTATTTATTATGAAGACTACAATTGGTTTTGATATCGGAGGATCCAGCATCAAAAGTGTTGTTTATAGTGGAAGTAAAAATATTTTTAGGTATTCTGAAAATATTCAAAAAATCACTGATGTTTTTAAACTTGCAGACAAATTAGTTGAAATATTGGCAAAAATAAATAAACATTTTGAGATAGCAAAAGAAACTCCGATAGGAATAGCTGTTGCCGGCATTTTTGATAAAAACAGGGAAATTATGCTAAAAAGTCCCAACATTCCTTATCTGGATGGGTTGAATTTAAAAGAAATATTCGGGAAATATCTGCCAAGTAATTTTTTTCTGGAGAATGATGCCAACTGTTTCTTGTTAAAGGAAAAAGAAAACGGAATAGCCAAAAATTTAAAGGATGTTTTTTATCTAACTTTGGGGACCGGAATTGGAGGGGCGATACTCTCAGGTGGTAAAATTTATATCGGACACAATGGGGCAGCCGGGGAAGCAGGTCACATGCTTATAAGCGGAGATAATGCACTTGAATTTGAAGATCTGGCTTCGGAAAAATTATTGAAGAAAAAATTAAATATAAACTCCCAAAAAGCAAAAAAAATGGCGGATTCCGGAGATAAGCAGGTACTGGCTTTGTTAAAAACCTTTGGGAAAAATCTGGGAGCGGGTGTTGCCAACATTGTAAATATTTGCGATCCTCAAATTGTGATTATCGGAGGAGGGTGTGCCCAACTTAAAAAATATCTCTTACCGACAGTTAAAAAAGTGCTTTTGGAAAAAGCGGTTTCCCCTCAAGCCAAGAGGATAAAAGTGAATTTCGTGTGGGAAAATTCTCAATCTCTTTTTTCCGGAGCGGAGGGAGCGGCCATTATGGCTCAAACAGCCAAAAGAAATTTTTTCAGCTAACTGGTTATATTTTAAACCTCCGAGAGAGATTTTTTTAAAAATATAGATTAAAATTCTTAATAGCCAACAATAAGTTTTAGCAGACTCATAAAATCAAAAAGCAATGCCAAATAAAAAAATTTTCTTTTTTATCCTATTTTACAGTTTAGTTTTTACTCTTCCAATTCTTATCTTTATTTTTTCTAGAATTCCCGGCGAATATTCAGATACTTATCAAGTCTGGGGCAAAACTTTGGCGTTTAGGAATTTGATAAATGATCAAGGAATCCTGGGAGCTTTGCAATGGCAGATTCAGCATTTTCGTTTTACTCCGATTGAAACTATTGGGTGGATTCAAGAAGTCACCAATTCTTTTTTGGGCTATAATTTAGTCTGGCTTTTCTCTTTTTTCATGGCAGCTTGGGGGATGTATAAACTGGCTTTTTATTTGATTAAAAGTCGTCCTGCTGCTTTAATCTCCGCAATAATTTTTGCTTTTTCTCCCTTCCATTTTTCTCAAGGAGTATCAACCAATATCGGCACGATGCATTACGAGTGGATACCTTTTTTTATTTTGTATCTTATTAAGTTTTTAAGGAATGCCACTTTAAAGAATTTCTTTTTGACTGTTTTATTTTTAGTTTTAATTGCTTTAGCCGAACATCAATTGTTAGCTTTTACTTTGGTTCTAGCCGTAATTCTGGTCTTAACTTTTATTTTGAAAAACTTTAGAACCCTTTTTAAGTTTAAATTTTGGCTGTATGGAGGAGGAGCTATCCTGGTTTTGCTATTAGCTATCAAATTTATTTTTGGCGGGCTTTTTGAAGTTACCGATTCTGAAAATAATTATCTTGATCCCGGTTCTGACCAAGTCAGGCGTTATTCAACGGATGCGGTTGATTTTTTTGTCCCCCCTCTGCTCAATCCTTTTTGGGGAGAAAAATTTAATTATTTGCGAGAAGAGACAGAAGCTAATGAAGCGGGGAGGCAGTCTAATTATATAGGTTATACGGTGATGTTCTTAGCTTTTCTCTCTTTGGTGGGGCTTTTAGTTGCCAGAAAAAGATGGGCTATTAAAACATTTTTCTTTTTTGTAGGAATTTTCTTTGCTATCTTAAGCCTAGGTCCTTATTTGCACTGGAAAGGAGAAATAAATGAAGGGCTTTGGATGCCTTATAATTTTTTATATCAACATCTGCCTTTTTGGTATATTATCCGAACAGTTAATCGCCTTTATGTAACTTCTTTATTGGGTTTTGCTTTGTCAGCCGGTTTTGGTTTGGATTCTATTTTAGGATTTTTTCAAAGAGAGAAAAAGAAGCATTTTGAAGATAAAAATGAAGCAAGAGCCGGTGATCTTGAAACAAAAAATGAATCGGTTTCCAAAGAAGGGGGAAAACTTGTCTTGCCAAGAGAAAAAAGATTGGAAAAAATTAAGAATTTTAGCGTTCAGAACTCCGGCTTTTTCCAAAATCCGTCTGCAAAAATTTTTAAAAGTAAGCTTCATTTTTTTATAACTGCAGCGTTTATTCTGTTTATTTCTCTGGAGTATCTAGTCATCCCGGTTCCTTCTCTTTCTCTAAAATACAGCCGTTTTTATGATGATTTGGCAGAAAAAGAAGGAGATTTTTCCATCCTGGATATTCCGGGCGCCACGAGTTATGATTACAGCTCAAAACTTATGTTCTACAATCAGATTCATCAGAAGAATAATTTAGCGGGGATGGATTTCGCCCGAGTGGTTGAGGGGAAATGGGAATTTCAAAAGAACACTCCCGTTATCAACGATTTATTGTACAGTCTTTCTACCGGAGGGGCTCCTCCCAATAAAGAAATTATTAATGACTATTATTACAATCTAGCCACGAAAATATTAAATTTTTACAACATTGAATATATTATTGTTTCTAAGGCGTATCTTAAAGAAGACAAAAAGTTTGACAAAGAGGCTTATGAGAATACCTTAGATTTTATAGAGGGAGAACTGGATGCGGATCCGATTTATGAGGATAGTTTTTTAGTGGCTTTTAAAATAAATAGCAGTGAGCATTTAGATGGTTGGTTTTTAGCTATGGAACTCTTTGGAGATAATTGGGGGCGGAAAGAAGGTAAATTGGGATCTGTCACTCGTTGGGCTAGAGATGGAGCCGGTTTAAAACTGGTTAATATGGGAGCCAGTCCCCAAAGAATAAAATTGTCTTTTCAGAACAGAATTAAAAATTTACGAACAGTGGAAGTTTATTTAAACGGAGTCAAGCAAGACAGTTTTAAAATCAAGAGTAAGAAAGAAGAGCATTCTGTTGTCTTGGAAAAAGTTTTACCCGGCGACAACCAAATAGTTTTTAGAATTTTTGATCCGGATGGTAATTCTGTGGAAAGCTATGAGTTAGATAGGGGAGTTAAATTTTCGGATTTGAGAACCATTAATTTAGGTGAATAAAAAATAAAACTGATTAAATTTTTTATGCGTTATAAAATCAGCAAAAAGTTTATTGTTATCGGAGCCTTGGCTTTTTTTGTTTTTTTAGGGAGTTTTCTTCGAATTTATCGCCATGGTGATTTACTTCATTTTCAGTTAGATCAATCAAGAGACGCTATGGTAATTAATGAAGCTGTGGAAAAAGGTCCGGGGGAGTTAACTCTTTTGGGACCGAGAGCAGCCGGGTCAAAGTTAAGGCTGGGGCCGGCTTTTTATTATTGTGAGTATTTAAGCGCTAAAATATTCGGCAATTCTCCGGCGGGGATGAATATTATCAGCCTTATCTTTTCAATTCTATCGCTTCCTTTATTTTATTTTTTATTCCGTCGTTATTTTTCTTATTTGATTAGTGCTTCTGTTACGGCGTTATATTCCGTATCTTTATTTGCCATCGTCTATTCTCGTTTTGCTTGGAATCCGAATATGTTACTTTTCTTTGTACCGGGGTTTTTGCTCTGTTTACTTTTTTTAAGTAAGGAGAAGCAGAAAAAAACAAAAATAATTTTTCTCTATTTAATAGCTATTCTCCTCAGTATTATTACTCAGCTCCATTTTTTAGCGTTTATAACATTCCCGATTTTATTATTGGCATTTTTACTCTATAAAAAACTGCTTCCTAAATTTTTTCCGGCTAGCCGTCAAAAAAAAGATTCCGAGAGAAGAAGTGCCAGGGAGCTTTTCCCCCATTACTTTTTAGCGGGCGTGCTCGTTCTTATTCTCAATATTCCTATCTTGATGAATGAATACTTAACCGGAGGAGAAAACGCCAAAGAATTTTTTGAAGCGGTTAACAGCAGAAATGATAAGGGGAAAAAGCATAATCAGCCTGAAAAAATAATCAGAAATTTTTTAGAATATTCTCGGGGCTATTTTTTATTAATGACGGGGATTGAAGAAGCCGAAGTTCCCAAGGTAATTATTCTCGGTAAAAAGGAATCTTTTGATATCGTTTGCGACAGATATTGCAGGGAAAGGCTGCCATTGACTGGCATCGGGGCAATTTTTCTCTCAGGCGGATTATTTTTTCTGATTAACAATTTTTTGAAATTTTTGAAACGGAAGAAAAAAAGTTCTTCTAAAAATTATTCCTCAGAGAAGATTGATTTTCTGGCTATGAATTTTCTTCTTTTAAGCATCACTTTTTTTGCTTTTCTATCATCCGCTTATAAATTCCCTCCCCGTTTTTTATTGGTGACTTATCCGGTTGCTTTTGTTTTTCTGGGATTGTGGCTGGAAGAAACAAGCAGTTTGGCCGGTAAGCTTGTAGAAAAAACAGGCATCCGTTCTATCAGAAAAAGAAAAAATGGAATTAAAACGAGTTTAATAATCTTGATAACTTTAATACTTATTTCTCTTAATCTCTTATTTGTTTTTAGAAGGCTGCATTCTCAACTGGTGGCTCATACGGAGAATCCTGTTTATTTCAAGAAAGATTTAGTGCTTAAAGAAGATATCCGTTTTACCATGATTCAGCAGAATTTAATTATTGATTGGATCCTGGCGAATTCAGACGCCGAGCCGATTTTTGTTTGGGCCTCAGCTAAATATTACCGTCCCTTAATTTATGGCTTAAGATATCAAAGGGACAAGGAAGAAAGCCGCATTATGCTGGGCTATAATGCTCCCTGTAATCAAGCGGATTATTTTGCGGTCATAGAATCCACTTCCCCGAATAGTTTTTTTGAAAATGGAGGCGAAACAACTTTTGATTCCGTAAAGAGCCAAAATTTTGGCACTTTTACAGTTCATAAACTTTCCATTAAAGATCCGAGCCTGGCTAAAGAGGAAGAGTGCGAACCTTTAGGGACAGAACCGCCTGATATCTATGCAAGAAGATACACTTGGAAGGAATTTTTTGATCGGGTTGTCAGATAATTTTGCTTGCTAAAAATTTCTATCTTATATAAAGTTAGCAGATGAAAAATTAGGGAAATTTAGGGGAAGAGGAAACAAGACTAAACTCAAAGACTTTTCTTCTCATTTTTTTCTAAGTTTCCGGCATTAAACAGTTTTCATAATAATTTTTTTACAATAAAATAATAATTTTTTTAAATTAACGCCATGAATGTAAAACAAATTTATCAATTAGCCATTAAAGAAGGGATTAAGAATGACCTTCGCAGCCCGGAAGTTGTCAACGAGCATTTAAAAAGAGCAAAAGAAATATTCCGCCAGCTTTCTAAAGATAAAAAAGAATTTTTTGACAAGGAGCGTTTGGAGAACCCTTTCTCGGATAGCCGAATTCATTTTGATTCCGGAAAACCGGTAAAGAAAATTTTAGTGGGAATTGATATTACCAGTGGAGAAGTCATTTTGGCGAAAGAACTGGGGGTTGATTTGATTATGGGACATCATCCTGTTGGGTTGGCTTTGCAAGGGCTGGATGACGTAATGCACTTGCAAGCGGATGTTTTGGAAACCTATGGAGTTCCCATTAATATCGCTGAGGGAATTTTAAAAAAGAGAATTTCTGAAGTTGCTCGAGGCATTCATTCTTCAAATTCTTTTGTCTCGGTTGATGTCGCCCGTAATTTAAAAATCAGTTTTATGAATTTGCATACTCCGGCGGATAATATGGTGGCTACTTTTATTAGAAAAAGATTAGTTAAAGATAAGCCTCTTTATGTTAAAGAAATTTTAGAATCATTGGAAAAAATTCCGGAGTATCAAGAATCAATGAGAAGGGGAGCCGCACCCTCTCTTTATTCAGGGAGTCCTGAAAACAGAGTTGGAAAAATCGCGGTAACTGAAATAACAGGAGGAACGGAAGGAGACCCCAGCATTTATGAAAAAATGGCCAACGCCGGCATTGGTACAATTATTGCCATGCATCAATCGGAAAAACATTCTCGCAGCGCCAGAAAAGCCCACATTAATGTTGTAGTAGTTCCTCATATTGCTTCCGACTCAATCGGGATGAATTTGATTCTGGACAAACTGGAAAAAAGAAA
>JAGYOS010000009.1 GCA_018399475.1 bacterium | reverse complement strand
GCATTAGTAAGAATTTGGGGTAAGGCAAAACCGGGCAAGCATATTAAGATTAAGAGAGAACTCGCCAAAAACATAGCGGAAAAATTTTCCCAAAATAAAATTAAATTTCCCGGTAAAATAATATCTTAAAATGGAGTATAAATTAGCCATCATTCATGATTATTTAAATTGTATTGGAGGGGCGGAAATGGTTTTGCGTTCTCTTGGAAAAATTTGGCCCGAGGCTCCCGTTTATACTTTGCTTAAAGACGAAAAAGCGATCGGCCGTGATTTTATAAAAAATCCCATTGAAGAATCCTTTTTGAAAAAGGCGCCTGCTTTTCTCAAAAAAGAAAAGAAAATTATGCTTCCTTTTCTAGCGGTGGCTCCGGAAACTTTTGATTTGAGGGACTTTGATGTGGTGCTTTCTTCCAGTGGTGCTTTTTCCAAAGGAGTTATTACCAAGCCTAATACGGTCAGTATTTCTTATTGTCACAGCCCGATGCGCTTTGCTTGGGATTATACTCACCGGTATCTTCAGGAACTTGCTTTAAGTAAATCTAAAAAACTCTTGGCCCGGCTTATTCTAAATTACATTCGCTTATGGGATACCGCTTCCGCTGATCGGGTGGATTATTTTATCGCTAATTCTAAAGCCACTCAAACTAAGATAAAAAAATATTACCGCCGAAAATCAACCATTATTTATCCTCCGGTGGAAACTCATCTTTTCAGCCCAAAAGAAAAAACCGGCTTAGTTCAAGAGAAGAAGCGGCGGGGGAATTATTACTTGATTGTTTCCCGCCTTGCCGCTTATAAAAAAGTGGATTTGGCGGTAGAAGCTTTTAACAAACTGGGTTGGAATTTAATTGTGATTGGGGACGGTCCGGAATACAAACATTTGAAAAAAATTGCCGGTCCCACTGTTAAAATTTTAGGATTTAAAAGCCGAGAAGAAACTGTAAATTACTTTAAAAAATGCCGTGGCTACATTTTGCCGGGGGAAGAAGATTTTGGGATCTCGGCAGTGGAAGCGATGGCGGCCGGCAAGCCGGTTTTGGCGCTTAGAGCCGGAGGAGCTTTAGAAACCGTTCTGGAGGGGAAAACGGGAGAATTCTTTGATTCTTCTGTTGTTGAAGTGTTAGCGGAAGGAGTTTATAGGGTGGAACATTCAATTAAAGATTATGATCCCCAAGAAATCATTCAACAGGCTCAAAAGTTTTCCCGCCATAATTTTGAAGAAAAAATTAAAAAATTTATTGAAGAAAAATATATGAATTTTTCTCGGGAATTTAAACAAGAGGAAGAATAAATATTTTTTATGAAAAGAATTGTTGGCAACCAAACTAAAATTAAACTTCTTGAAAAATTTGCCGCTTCTCCCAAACCGGATGGAGCTTATATAATTTCAGGCCCTGTAGGAGTTGGGAAAAAGGAAGCCGCTGAATATTTTATCCGACTTTTAATGGGGCAAAAAGCTTCCAAAACCGGAGTTTACAGAATAGCGCCGGAGCTTGTAAAGAAAAAAGAGAAAAACAAAAGTGGGCAAGGCAAACAAACTAAATTTAGGGAGAAAGAGATTACCGTTGGGCAAATTAGAGGCGCCATCAATTTTATGAATTTGAAATCAGCAGCTTCTTCCTTTATGGTGTGCATTATTGAGAAAGCTGAAAAAATGACTCCGGAGGCTCAAAACGCCCTTTTAAAAAGCTTGGAAGAGCCAAAAGGGGGAAATATTTTTCTATTGGTTGCCGAAGCGGAAGAAAAATTATTGCCTACCATCCGATCCAGAAGCGCCTTGATAAAATTAGGACTTTCCAATCCTCAAACCATTTTGAAAAAGCTTATCAGGGAAGGGAAAAAAGAAACGGTTGCCAAAGCGGCTGCTTATTACGGCTGGGGCAAAATGGAATCTTCCCGGCGACTGGCGGAAAATCCCGAGCACTTTAAACTTTTGGAAGAAACCAGAATGTTTTTTCTAAAATTGATGGAAGCTCCCTTATTTGAAAAAATAAATCTTTTGGAAACAAGAGGGGATTCCGGAAAAGTTGTTCAAGAAGTTGATCTTTGGACCACTTTTTTAACGGTTGATTTAGAAAGAAAGATAATTGGAGAATCTCTGGTTGGGGAGAACGACAAAAATGGTAAGCCCCGTTTATCTTTTGAGGAAACAATAGCTTTATTGAATGAGTTTCTATCTCTCAGGAAAAAGTTGAAATATGCTAACGCTTCCCCTAGACTGGCTTTGGAAGCGGCTTTTTTATAAACTGCTTTAAATTTTTTATTATAAAAATAATTAAAAATGGCTATGCAAAAAATATTGATCTTTCTCTTCCCGCTTCTTTTTCTCTTAGGTTGTTCTCCTAAAGATGTTGGAGATAAGGTGGGAATGGGAGAGAAAAGCCCTCGGGGAGTTTTTAAATCAACCGACGGGGGAGAAAATTTTGAAGCGCGCCTAAAGATAGATGAGAAAAATAATCTTAGCTCGGTAAATGTGCTTTGCCTAAGAGCTGATCCCAATAATCCGCAAACCGTTTATTTGGGCTCGGTTGCTGCCGGAGTATTCCGCACGGAAAATGGGGGGGAACAATGGAGCAAACTGGTTGATCTGACCAGGGTATATGAGATTTTAATTGATCCCCGCGATTCTAAAACGATTTACATTGCCGGTATTTCTAAAGGAAGGGGCAAAATCATCAAGTCGGTTGATGGAGGAGAAAACTGGACGGATGTTTATTCAGAGCCGGCGGGAGATATTTTGATTGCTTCTATGGCGATAGACACCTACAACCCCGATGTGCTCTACGCTGGAGATTCTCGGGGAATGCTTTATAAAACTGAGAATAAAGGGGAAGAATGGACAAGTATCGCCGAATTGGGAAAACCGATTGTTGGGATTGCTTTGGATAAGGAAGACACCCGTGACATTTATTTGTTGGTTCATCAAAAAGGATTATTCAAAATTGACCATAGTCAAAGGGTTAAAGATGAAGATGGAGAAATTATTGAAAAATCGGAGAATGAATTGGCGGGAGGTGTAAAAATAGTGGAACCCGATTTTGATTTTGGAGATGTCTTTTCTTTGGCCAGCGATCCTAACAGAGGAGGAGTAGTTTATTTAGGAAGCAGTGAAGGTCTTTTTAGGAGTGAAGACTTCGGCAATAAATGGAAAGAAATTCCCACTCTTGAGGGCCCGGGCGAAATTCCCATAAGAACTTTGGCAATAGGAAAAAATGATTCCCGGATTATTTATTTTGCCGCCCGCGGAGTTTTCTACCGCAGTTTTAATTATGGAGAAAGCTGGCA
>JAGYOS010000008.1 GCA_018399475.1 bacterium | reverse complement strand
CTTTTTTCCTTTCTTCCTCTGCCATTTTTTTCTTACATTTCTCACAAATTTCGTGAGAAATGAAGTCCTCAATACTAGAGGTCCTTCTTTCAGAAGTCTCTCTAGTTTTTTTTCTTATAAATCTACCGCACTGGGAACAGTAGATTTTTATTTCCCTTTTCTCTTCTGCCATTTTTTACAATCCTCTCCAAAATTTTTAAGGTTCTATTGAGTTATAACTTATAACTTATAACTTATAACTCATAACTTTTTTGGAGCCCCATGCTCCCGAGAATATTCTAAATTAGCATACTCTCGGGAGGATGGCAACATCCCCACCGTTTTTATGGCAAGAAAAATTACTTCTTGCCATTTTCTTCCAAACCCGGCCCTTTTTCATCAGCTATGAAATTTTCTCTGAAGCTAAAATTCTTTTCAGTAGAAAACGGATTTTCAGGAAAATCATTTTCCGGTTTTTGAAACAATGTTTCGTTATTTTTTCCTTCCGTTTTCCCATACGGCATCTCGTTTTCCTTTTGGTCTTCTCGAGGAGCCATTTTATGGAAAACAGGGAATTCAAGCATTTCTTCTATCGCCTTATCTTCCCGATTGCCTTTTGAAGGTTTGCTCTTTTGAGTATAAATCCAACTATCGGCTTTATCGCCCCAAATTGCGATTATTCCCAAGGCTAAAAGGATGCCCGCTAAACCGCCTATCAAAGTATTCAAGAAAACTTTGGGATATTCCGGCTTATCCGAGAAGATAGGGCCTCCAATATTTTTCAAAAAGATGTTGCTGTTGCCGTGGTATCTTTTACCGTCAAAAAGCAACTTTTCAATTACGGCATTTGTGATAGCCTTATTTTCTCCAGTATCCTTATGAAAAATTTCCAACATAATTATACCCGCTCCGGTTGCTCTCCCGGCGGTAACCGTTTTATTCCACTTTTTTATTCTTTCTTTAGGGTCTTCGCCAAAATCATCTTTAACATTATGTTTACTCTCTAAAACGGCTTGCATAAAATTAGCCGATTGGACAACTTCTCTAATGATCTCTCCGGCATATTCGGAAGACTTAGCTGCTTGGTAAGAATCAGTACTTAGATTCTTTTGCAGAATAAGCAACTTGACTTCACTTGAATAGGTGGGAGGTATAATAGCGCTAATCATAAAAACAAGCGCGGCCGAAGTTAAAGTAGCCAGCAAAATAAATTGCCACTTGCTTTTTATGATATCTAAATTTAAACCCGCTTGTCTTTTTATCGTCTTCATTAGAAAACTTTAAAAATTAATTTAACTAGATATCAAAGCATACTTTACAAAAAAAGTCAATAGCTGTTGGACTGAATTTGTAAAAAATCGGGTTTTTAATCTATGCTAACCTGTTTGCTATTGACTAATTTCCATTTTTGTGCTTATATTATTGGTTATCAAAATTATATTTTTAAGGATCGTTTCTTTATCTTTATTAGTTTTTAAAGCTTTTTTAAAGCTATTGAAGATAGAAACTTCCTAAATTTTTTATAAATTATAAATGAAGATGACTAATAAAAGATATAACCAATTGATGAATTCCTTTAAGTTTCTAGCTGACTTAAAAGCAGTGGGAATCAGTTTTTATTTACCCATTCTATTATTAAAGGTTCAAAGTAAAGAATTTGGCAGAGGGGGAATTTTAACTGAAAATTTTTCAGACGGCCGATTTTTAAGCTCGGAAGTTATTTATTATTGGTTGGTTTGGGTTATTCTTTTCCAGCTGGCGATTTTTTGGTTCGCCGGTCTTTATAGAAAAGAAATATCTTTTTTTAACTTTGAAGAAATAAGAAAAACCATTAAATCTCTATTCTTTGGTTTCTTTATGGCTGCTTTTTTAGGAATTGTTTTAGATTTCAGCCTTGAATTTATTAAAAACTTGGTAATTTTTGGCTTTTTAAGCGGGCTTTTGTTGGTTTCAATAGAACGTTATTTTTTCTATAAGATAAATAAAATCAATTATCAAAGAGGGAAATGGGTCCGCAAAATAGCTATTTATGATGTTTGCCCTACCGGCAGGCTCTTGCTGAAAAAGCTTTTTGAGTCTCCTCAACTTGGTTACCGCCCGGTAGGTTTTGTAGACAATAAAGTGGAAAAAGGTAAAACAATTTATACTAATTCAGAAGAAACCAGAGTGGGGATCCCCGTTTTGGGTAAAATAAACAATTTAAAAAGGATTATTCAGGAAGAGGGTATTGAAGAAATGTTTGTGGCTACTCCGGCCATAAAAGAAGGGGATATCAGAAAAATTTCCAGAGCTTGCCAAAGAAATGGTATTGGCTACCGTTTTATTCCCAATCTTCTTAAGGAACCCTTGCACAGAATAGCGCTTTATTCTTTTGGAGGGATTCCTTTTATTAAAACGGAGGAACCTAAAATTGATATTTTAACCAAGGTTGCCAAAAGAGCAATGGATATTGTTCTTTCGGCCTTAGCTTTGATTATCCTAGCTCCTGCTTTTCTGATTATTGCTGTTTTAATAAAAAAGGATTCCAAAGGACCGGTTTTCTTTAAACAAAAAAGAATAGGGGAAAACGGAGTTCCTTTTGAAATGTATAAATTCCGCACTATGAAAGTTAATGCTGCCAAGTATGCTTATTGTCCGACAGACCAAAACGACAAAAGAATTACCGGAATCGGCAAATTTTTAAGAAGGACCAGCTTGGATGAAACTCCTCAATTTATTAATTCTCTTAAAGGAGAAATGAGCGTGGTCGGTCCTCGTCCGGAGATGGAATTTATTGTTAAAAAATATAACTCTTACCAACGGGAACGCCTTTTGGTAAAACCGGGGATTACCGGCATTTGGCAAGTAACAGCTGATAGAAAAAAATGTATCCATGAGAATATGGATTATGATATTTATTATATTGATAATTTATCCATTCTTTTGGATGTCTTGGTTATTCTAAGAACTTTTTGGTTTGCCGCTAGAGGAATCGGAGCATCTTAAAGTCCCTCTAATAATATTATTGAGAACCATGAAAAAATCAGTTTTATTTTTAGTCCAAAATTTGCCGGTACCTCAAGATAGAAGGATTTGGATGGAAGCCCAAACTTTAAAAGCCAACGGTTTTAAAGTAACTGTTATTTCTCCCAGAAAAGTTAATCAAGCAAAATCTGAACGGATTGCCGGGATTCAAGTTTATCGTTATTTAAGAGCTCCTCAACCTA
>JAGYOS010000007.1 GCA_018399475.1 bacterium | reverse complement strand
CATCAATTGCTTAAGACTGCTCTTTTAGAGAAAAAAGACGCCGGTTATTTTTGGCTTTACAGTTTCGCGATAGCTTATTGCTTGACGATTGTCAGCTGGGGAGCTTTTTTCCTGCCTTTTAGCTATTTAACGATCGGTCTTTTACTGTTAGTTGTTTACTTTTTATTGGTGGACTATTTAGTACGAAGCATCAGGCAGGAATTTGGGAAAACCGCTTTTTTAACGGATCTTTTCGTATTTTTGATTTCCGCCGGCTTTGTCCTTTTTTCAACTCGCTGGGAAATAATTGATTAAAGCCGAAAAACTAAAAATGAAATAAAAAATGATTTCTCTTAAAAAAACAATTTATTTGCTACTGGGAATGATTTTCTGCTTTTCGCTGGCGCGAGTGAGTTTTTATTTGGCAAAAGCCGCGGAAAATGAAGCAACGGAAGCAACAGTTCAAGAAGAAAACCAAGATGGAGAAATCGTGGAACAAATTGGCGATAAGGAAAAAGAACTGGAAGAATTGGAAAAAAAGATTCAGAGTTATGAAGACTTGATTGCTTTAAAGCATCAGCAACAAGCCACTTTGGGAAACCAGATAGGAATAATGGAAGAGGAGATTAAAAGAGCCGAAACGGAGATTGAGAAAGCGGATCGGGAGATGGGTTTGATTGAATTAGAAATCAAAGCTTTGGAACTTAGGATAAAAGAAAAAGATATCAGCATAGATTACAATAGAAAAGTTTTAAAGGAGCTTATCAAAACTATTTATCATAACAGCCAAACCAGCACAATAGAACTGCTTTTAAAATATGAAAGCTTAGGAGATTTTTTTTCCGGAGAAGAGAGAATTCACCAGGTAAACGATAAGACCAAAAAAGTCTTGGATGAAATTAACCAAGCCAAATTTGAACTTCAAACTCAACAAGAAGAGAAAGAAAATAAATTTGAAGATCTGGAAGATCTGAAAGTTAAAAATAAAAGAAACAAGTTTTATTTGGAGGCAGAACAAAACGCTAAAGAGAATTTATTGGAAATTACTCAAGGGGAAGAGGCTAAGTATCAGGAATTGCTGAATAATTTAGAAGCTCAAAAGCAGACCCTTTTGGGAGATTTAAGCGAGATGTCTTCCGAAAAATCAGGGGAGTTGGCGAGAATCAGATCTCATCAGAAAAAACCCAAATCGGGGCTGGCATCAACTGGCTGGTATTATTCCCAAAGAGATTCAAGGTGGGCGGGAGATAATATCGGTATGTCAAGAACCAAAATGGGACAGTATGGTTGTGCAGTCACCTGTGTTGCCATGGTTCTACGTTATCATGGAATTAAGATAGATCCGGGGATTTTAGCCGAACAAAGAATATTTTATTATGATTTAATTGTTTGGCCCGGAAGCTGGCAAGGAGTGGAAAGAACTTCTTCTACGGGGCACGGTAATGTTAACTGGGATGTTATTGACGACCAGCTAGAAGAAGAAAATCCGGTGATTGTTTTTGTGGGAGCTAGTGGTAGGGGAGCCGGCCATTATGTTGTTATCCATGGAAAAG
>JAGYOS010000006.1 GCA_018399475.1 bacterium | reverse complement strand
TGACTAAAGCTGAACCGTTGGCTTGTTTAGCAAGGCGGTTAAAAGTAATTTCAGCGGTTTTCCCGCCAAAATCTATTGAATAAGTTTTTTCTTGTTTTTTAAGGTTATTTTTCTCCATTCTTAGGCTTTAAAATTATATTTCTTAGCTAACTTATTTAAGAGTTTCTCGTCATTTTTTTTGAGGTAGTTAACCAATTTTTTCCGCTGGGCAACCATTTTTAAAAGACCCCGGCGGGAATGATTATCCTTTTGGTTAACTTTCAAATGAAGGGAAAGTTTATTTATTTTTGAACTTAAGAGAGAGATCTGAACTCCGGCGGATCCGGTATCTTTTTTATGGGCTTGGCTAGCCTTGATGATTCTGGTTTTAGCTCCTTTTTTTAACATTGATGTTTAGCTTAATAATGAAAATTATTTTTTGATATACACGCAACAATACCTGTTTTTGCAGGTATTGTTTGACTTTTTGAGTATAGCTTAGAAGCTTGGGTTTGGCAACCTTGCCTGATTCGGTTATTTCCAAAAAAGAGCTTTATTCTCATAAAAATCAGAATCTGTTTCAGGATAATCAAAATATTCATTTTCTCCGGGTGGGTCGGCTTGTTTTTCCAACAAGTTTTCCGGAATATCTTCAATAAAGCGGGAAATCTTACCACTGATAATTTGGCCGAAAATACGGCGGTTTCTGGCATGGATAAACCATAATTTTTTCATAGCTCTGGTAATTCCCACGTAGCAAAGTCGGCGTTCTTCCTCCATCTCCTTGGGATCTTCAAAAGAGCGGGAATGAGGCAGAATTCCCTCTTCGGCGCCGGGAATAAAAACATATTTAAATTCCAATCCCTTAGCCGAGTGAAGAGTCATTAAAGTAACACATTCTTCTTCTCCGGAAGGATTTTCTTCACTGGTGGCCAAACTGGCTTCTTCCAAAAACACGGAGAGAGTTTCTTTCGCTGTTCGCTTTTTATATTTTTCCGCTACGGAAAGCAATTCCATTACATTTTCAAGGCGATTTTGACCTTCTTCTCCTTCTCCTAAAAGATAATCTTCATAACCGCTTTCTTTCAAAACAAAGGCGATGAGTTCTTTCAAGGTAAGTGTTTGGCTTTTCTCTCCAATTTTTTTAATCAATTTTGCAAAATTAGCAAGCTGGTTGATTTTGATTTTTGAAAAAGAATATTCTGCCGGGTTTTTTTGGGCTTGCTCAATAATTTCTAAAAAATTCTTAGCTTCTTTTTTGGAATGGGCAATAATTTTTTCTAAAGTTTTTTTACCGATTGAACGCCGGGGAACATTGATAATTCTTTCCAGACCGAGAATATCTTTAGGATTTTCAATCAGTCTTAAATAAGCAAGCATGTCTTTAACTTCAGCTCTCTCGTAAAATTTTATGCCGCCGACAATTCGGTAAGGTACATTTTGTTTGACAAATTGTTCTTCTATCACTCGGGATTGGCTGTTGATGCGATATAATATGGCAAAATCTTGATAGGATTTCTCTCTTTCGGCCAAACGGCTGATTTCTTCAACTATGAAGCGGGCCTCTTCTTCTTCATCGGCGACTTCCCGATCTACAATTAAGCGGCCGGAATAATTTTGAGTCCAAAGTTTTTTAAATTTCTGGTTGGTATTTTTATCAATGACATGCTGGGCTGCCGCGATAATATTTTTGGTGCTGCGGTAATTCTGTTCCAGCAAAATTACTTTGGCTTCCGGATAATCCTTTTCAAAATTAAGAATATTGCTGATGTTTGCTCCCCGCCAAGCATAAATGCTTTGATAATCATCTCCCACCACGAAAAGATTTTTCTCTTTAGCAGCTAAAAGTTTTATCAATTGGTATTGAGCTTCATTGGTATCTTGATATTCGTCAACGAGAACATAGGGGTAGCGGTCGCGGTATTTTTCCAAAATCGGTTGGCGATTTTGCCAGATTTTAACGACGTGCATAATAATGTCGTCAAAATCAACGGAATTACTTGCCAGAAGTTCTTTTTGGTAGAGCTTGTAAACGTCGGCCGTTTTCTCATCAAAATAATTTTCTTTTTCCAGGTCAAATTGGCGCGGAGTGATTAAATCGTTTTTTAAATTGGAAATTTTAGAGTGGACTGCTTTTGGATTAACTCTCTCAAAACTAAGTTCCAAATGTTTTATAATTTTTTTGATTAAAGACAATTGGTCGTTGCTATCCAGGACAGCAAAATTTTTTGCCAGACCGGCCTCTTTAAAATTTTCCCTCAAAACCGTTAGGCAAAAAAAATGAAAAGTTCCGATTAGGGGAAAATTATTGAGGCGCTGAGGCATCCAGCTGGCTGATTGTTGGGGCAGGCCGCCTATCAAATTGTTTACTCTTCCTCTCATTTCCATAGCTGCCTTGTTGGTAAAAGTTACTGCCAAGATGTTGGCCGGCCGAATTTTATTTTTAATTAAATTGGCTATTCTGTAAGTAAGAGTTTTGGTTTTGCCCGATCCGGCGCCGGCCAGAACCAACACCGGTCCTTTAATTTGGGAAGCAGCTTCTCGCTGTTTGGGGTTTAAATCGTTTAATGAAGGCATTTTGCTTTTTATTTCTTTAAAACTAATGTATAAAGAAGAATAGGAGATTAAAGGA
>JAGYOS010000005.1 GCA_018399475.1 bacterium | reverse complement strand
AAAATAACCGGCGTCTTTTTTCTCTAAAAGAGCAGTCTTAAGCAATTGATGAGTCGCTAAAACCACTATCAGGTAGAAAGAAAGAGAAACAACCCAAGCCCCAAGATTGCGGTTTAGATAGATAGCAAAAAGAGAAGCCGCCCAAATAAAAACAACCGTCAGAGAAGTTATAAAGCTTATTTTTTGAGCAGTTTCATCTTGAGCGTTGGCATTCAAACGATAGACTCCTAAAATAATGAGATAATTGGTAAGTGCGCTAATTAAAATATAGGTTTGGATAAAAGCTCCTCCACTAACAAAAAACAAAAGGATGGCCGAACCTGCAAAAAAGAGAACTGGCAGCAAAGAATTATGCCAAGCATTGGTTGCTATTCTAGCTCCAAAGATCACAACTATTAACAAAATTCCCAAAATCCAAAAACTCCACTCAAAACGATAAACCAACAGTTCGTAGCCCGCCAGAATAATCAGAGAAAGTAAAATTGGTTTCAAGTGAAAAAACATATTATTTTAACGTTTATTTTTAGGTTTCATAACAGGGAAAAGAACAGTTTCCCGTAAATTTTCTTCTCCTTCCAAAAGGGAAAAAAATCTGTCTATCCCCATCCCCCATCCGGCAATTGGAGGCATGCCATGTTCCATAGATTTAAGAAAATCATGGTCGTAAGGCATTGTTCCTTCATCTCCTTCCTTAGCTAAACGCTGTTGTCCTTCAAATCTCTTCTTCTGTTCTAAAGGATTATTCAGCTCATTGTAAGCTTTGATTATTTCCCAACCGTTAACCACCAACTGCAACGCCATAACCGTTTCCGGATCTTCCTCTTTATATTTAGCCAGAGCCATAAACTCTTTAGGATAATCAAAGATAAACAAAGGCTGGATGATTTCTTTCCTAACTGTCTTTTTAAAAAGTTCATCCAATTTTGAAGCCCAGCCTGTTTTACCTTTAAAATTAACCTTCTTTTCCAATCCTCTCTGCTCAACAAACTGGTCTATTTTTTGAGGAGTATCTAAGTCTTCAAATTTAATTTTTAGATGCTTTTCTAATAAATCTCTAAATTTTTCTCTGGGATAAGGTGGCTTTAAATTAATAATCTTATCCCCTAAATGAGTTTCAAATTGCTTATAATTTTTTTCAATTACTTCCTTAATCATCCTCTCGGTAAAATCAGCCAGCTTATTATAGTCAGCATAAGCCCAGTAAAATTCAAACATAGTAAATTCCTGAAGATGAGCCGGCCCCATTCCTTCATTGCGGAAACATTTGCCAATTTCAAATATTTTTTCAAAGCCGGCTACCGTCAAGCGTTTCAAGAACATTTCCGGAGCGATCCGCAAATAAAGATCAAAATTTAAAGAATTATAGTGAGTTTTGAAGGGCTTGGCATAAGTTCCTCCGTAAACGTTTTGCAAGATTGGAGTTTCAACTTCCGAAAAATGATTATCCCACATAAATTCTCTAAGTGTTCTGACTACCTGGGATCGGCGTTTAAATTTATCTTTTTTCTTCTCATCGGCAATAATTTCCAATTCCCTGAATCTTTGTCTAAGATCGTCGTTAGCTAAACCTTTATATTTTGCAGAGAGAGGGCGGATTGATTTGGAAAGCAAAATAAGTTTATCAATTAAGACAGATTTCTCTCCTCTTTGAGTATCAAAACGTTCTCCTTCAACTCCTATAAAATCCCCTAGATCAAGATTTTTTACCCAAAACTTATAATCGCCTTTAAATTCTTTTTTATTCAAAATAAGCTGAATTTTTCCTTTTTCGTCTTGAAGCTGCAAAAAGGTTATTTTGCCCATATCCCGAAAAAGGACAATCCTGCCGGCAACTTTCGCTTTTTCTCCCACTGCCTTTTGCAGAACTTTCCGAGAACTTTCCTTTTCAA
>JAGYOS010000004.1 GCA_018399475.1 bacterium | reverse complement strand
GATTTTTTATTGGAAAATACAGATTATATCACCAAGGAAAGAACAAAATGAAAATAATTTTAGCATCCTCCGGCGGCTTTTGTTCGGGAGTAAAAAGAGCCTACGGCCTTATTAAAAATAATTATAAAAAATATCCCCGTCCCATCTATATCCTTGGGGATTTAGTTCATAACAACCATGTTATTGCCGAAACTGAATCTTGGGGCATTAAAAAAATAAGTAATCCGCTAAAAATTAAAAGGGGAACTTTAATTATTCCCGCTCACGGTTGCGATCCTAAAATATTTTCTCTGCCCAATCTCAAAAAAGTTCATTTGGTGAATGCTACTTGCCCGAAAGTTTCTAAAATAATCGCTAAAGCCAAAATGCTCCTCGAAGAAGGCAGAAAAGTTTTAATTTTTGGAGATAAAGATCACGTAGAAGTAAAAGCAGCCAACGAAGCAATAGAAAATAAAGGGCTAATTATCTCTGACATTTCCCAACTAAAAACTTTACTCAAAAAAAAATCAAAGCAATTCGGAAAGAATAAATTTGGATTAATTTCCCAAACCACCCAAAATGCGGAGAATTATAAAAGATTGAAAGAAGTCTTAAAAAAAGCGAAACTAAAAATTAAAATTCTAGACACTATTTGTTCCGCCACTCGCCGGCGCCAAGAAGAAGTTTCCCAATTAGCTAAAAAAGCCGACATAATTATTATCATTGGATCGCCCACCAGTGCTAATTCAAGCAGGCTTTACCAAATAGCCCACAAAATAAATCGAAATACTTATTTTATTGACAGCCCTGAAGAGATAAAGAAAAAAACATTCAGAAAGGACAAAATTATCGGGATAAGTGCGGGAGCGTCCACTCCAAAAAATATTATCAAGGCGGTTGAGGAAGAAATCAAACAGATGTAAAATATCCTTTTATCAATCACAAGATATGCTACTCTCCAAGATAAAAAAACCGGGAGACTTAAAGACTTTTTCCTATTTAGAAATAAAAAAACTTGCTCGAGAGATTAGAGAGTTCTTATTAAAAAATGTTTCCCAAACAGGAGGACATTTAGCTTCAAATCTAGGGATAGTAGAGTTAACTTTGGCTCTGCATAAATTTTTAAATTGTCCAAAAGATAAAATAATTTGGGATGTAGGCCACCAGTGTTACACTCATAAAATTCTCACCGGAAGAAAAAACTGCTTCTCTAAACTTAGGCAGGCAGGAGGAATAAGCGGTTTTCCAAAAAGAGAGGAAAGCTCTTTTGATTCTTTTGGTACAGGTCACGCCAGCACTTCAATCTCGGCTGCTGTTGGCATAGCCGAAGCTCTTAAAAAACAAAAGAAAAATCAAAAAACAGTTGCGGTAATTGGGGATGGTGCTTTAACGGGAGGAATAGCCTTAGAAGCTATCAATCAAATCGGTTATCTTCAAACAAAAATTATCATCGTCCTAAACGACAACAAAATGTCTATTGCCCCTAATGTTGGAGCTCTTTCAGGATATACTAAGCGAGTCCGAAAAACTAAAACTTATAAAACAGTAAGGAATGAAATCAATCATTTAATTAATAGCTGCTTTCTAAAAGATAAAGTTTGGACGAAAAAGCTTGTTTCTCTTAAGAATAATTTGAAAAAAATAGGAGCTTCCAGCCTTTTCTTTGAAAAATTAGGCATCAACTATTTCGGACCGGTTGATGGGCATTCAGTCTATCAAATTACAAAATCTCTTGAAAAGGCAGCTAGGGTTAACGGCCCATCGCTAGTTCATGTTTGCACTAAAAAAGGAATGGGGTATGAAATAGCTGAAAAAGATCCTGATAATTTTCACGGAATTTCTCCTTTTTCCGTCAGAACAGGAGAAGTGCTAGAAAAGAAAAATGGAATTTCCTTTACGCAAACTTTCGGAAAAAAATTATTGGAGCTTGCCAGAAAGGACAAGCGAATAATCGCTATCACTGCAGCTATGACGAGTGGCACTGGACTAGCCGATTTCGCCAACGAATTGGAAGATCAATTTTATGATGTAGGAATCTGCGAACAACATGCTGTAACTTTCGCCGCCGGCTTAGCAGCCAGCGGATTGAAACCGGTAGTTGCCATTTATTCCACTTTTCTTCAAAGAGCTTACGACCAAATTGTCCATGATGTCTGCTTACAAAAATTACCGGTAGTTTTTGCTATTGATCGGGCAGGCATTGTAGGAGAAGACGGCCCCACTCATCATGGAGTTTTTGATTTAAGTTTTCTCAGACATATTCCAAATATGTCAATAATGGCTCCCCAAAACAATGCTGAGTTGAAAGCTATGTTAGAGTTTGCTTTGAAATTTAAAGAACCTATAGCTATCAGGTATCCTCGGGGATACCCCAGCCAAAAAGTTTTTCCCGAATGGTGCCGCCCCCATAAAAAAATAACTATCGGCTATGGGAAAAGCGAACAGCTCTATCGGGGGAACCAACTAGCAATAATTTTTGCCGGAAACCAAAAAGACAGAGCGTTAGAATATGCTTCAAAACAAAAAGTGAAGCCAACTTTAATTAATGCCCGCTTTATAAAACCCCTAGACCCTAAAATATTCTCTGAAATAAAAAGAACGGGAAAAGCGGTAATCATAGAAGAAAATGTTAAAAGCGGAGGCTTTGGAAGCGCCATCTTAGAAGGACTTGCCAAGAGAAAAATCAAAGCAGAAATTAAAACAGTTGGGATAGAAGACAGCTTTGTAGAACAAGGAGAAACAGAGGAGCTTAAAAGAAAATACATTCGATAAACTTTCAAGAATATGAAAACCATAGAAAGAAAAATAGAAATTAAAGGCCAAGAAATTCCTTATCTTCTAAAAAGAAAATGGGGAGTAAAATATATCCGGTTGGCTGTAAGCAGAAGGGGAGAATTAATAGCCACCTTGCCACTTTTTTCCCAAACGAAGTCTCTGGAAAATTTCATTGAGAGTAAAACTAATTGGATCCTAGAAAAAATTAACCAAGCCAGGAAAAATCCACCCGGTCTTCTTCAAAGAGGAAACCGTAAAAAGTATTTGAGGAATAAAGAAAGGGCTCGTGAAATTATTCTTAAAAGGCTTGAATATTTTAATAAATTTTATCGTTTTCAATATAAAAAAGTGTCTATAAGAAACCAACATTCAAGATGGGGAAGTTGTTCTTCAAAAAAGAATCTCAATTTTAATTGGAGAATTATTTATCTGCCTCAAAAATATTTAGATTATTTGGTTGTTCATGAACTTTGCCACTTAAAAGAATTAAATCACTCTGCTAAATTTTGGAAATTGGTAGCTAAAAAAATTCCGGATTATCTTTCGGTGAGAAAAAGAATGCTGAAACTTTAAAAATTCATTTTATTTTATTTTACTTTACGGAACTATTACAAATCTTTATAATTTAAAAAAAGTTTAATTTTAACTAGCTGAATAAGCTTTAAAAGATGTTACTTATAAAAATTATCGCTCTTTTAATAAGCCTCATCGTTCTTGTTATCGGAGCTTTAAAAATAAGAACAGAAATAGGTATCTGGGGATTTTTAGGTTTAATCGTTTCATTAATATGGCTACTCACCGAGTAAAAATAGGCAAACTGGAAATAGGCGGCGGGAAACCGGTTTTGGTCCAATCAATGTGCAATACCGCCACTCAAGATATAAAATCCACCATTGCCCAAATAAAAAAATTGGAAAAAGCCGGCTGTGAGATAATCAGAGTGGCCGTACCGGACCAAAAAGCAGCTGAGGCAATAGCTGGAATCAAACAAAAAATCAGCATCCCCTTGGTGGCTGATATTCATTTTGATTACCGATTGGCTTTGGCGGCTATTGATTATGGAGCCGATAAAATAAGAATTAATCCGGGGAATATAGGCGGAACCGCTAAAATAAAAAAAGTTGTTCAAAAAGCTAAAGAAAAAAAAGTTCCCATTAGAGTTGGCGTTAATGCCGGGTCTTTAGAACTAAAATTCTTGAAAAAATACGGCGGTCCGACTCCAGAAGCTCTTGTAGCTTCAGCTTTGGATAAAGTTCATATTTTAGAAAAAGAGAATTTCAAAGATATAGTCATCTCTCTTAAAAGTAATAATGTAGCCACAACCATTGAGTCTCACCGCTTAATTTCCCAAAAAACCGATCATCCTATCCACCTCGGCGTTACTGAAGCGGGAACTTTTCTTTCGGGAACGGTAAAATCAGCCATCGCTTTGGGAGCTTTGCTCCCCGAAAAAATAGGGGACACTATCCGAATATCTTTAAGCGATGATCCTGTAAAAGAAGTAGAGGTCGGTTGGAAAATTCTGGAAGTTCTAGGTTTGAGAAGAAGATTCCCGGAAATTATCAGTTGCCCGACTTGTGCTCGCGCTTGTATAGATGTAATAAAAATAGCCAAAAATTTGGAAAAAAAGCTTCAGAGAACCAATAAGCCAATCAAAATTGCCATTATGGGGTGCTTAGTGAACGGTCCGGGAGAAGCCAGAGAAGCGGATATCGGAATCTGCGGAATTGACAAGGATCCTCAATCAATTATGCTCTTTCTTAAAGGGAAATTAATTGGCAAAATAAAACAACGAGAAGCTTTAAAAAGAGTATTGGAAGAGGTTAAAAAAATATAGAAAAAATTTTTAAGCAATAATTAGACATTAATTCTTTTTTATTGCTTTATTTTTAAAATTTGTAGTATTATAAGAGAATAAGAGAAAACAATATATACTTTTTAAAGAAGTTTTATTGATTAGACTTAGTTTTTTTGGTTTCTTGGTTTTAAAAGAAAAGTAAGCCTAAGAAAATAAATTTTAAACATCATTAGAAAATGAGGATACCTTTACATATTGCCATAGTTCCTGACGGAAACAGGCGTTGGGCTAAAAAGAGAGGTAAAAAACCCTGGGAAGGACATGAGGTTGGAGCTAAAAACTTGGAAAAAATATTGGAAGCCGCCAAAGAATTAAATATAAAATATGTTTCTTTCTGGGGATCTTCCGAAGACAATTTAAGAAAGAGGCCTTTTAGAGAGAAAAGAGCTCTTTTGGATATTTATAAGAGATATTTTAAGAAAATAACCGAATCCAGGAGAGTCCACCTCAATAAAATAAAAATAAATATTTTAGGGGAGTGGAAAAAACAATTTTCACCTTCTCTAAAAAGAATAATTCAAGAAGCCGAAAGAAGAACTGCAAAGTATAATAATTACTTTATCAATTTCTTTTTGGCTTATTCCGGCAATCGGGAGATGAAAAGAGCCATAAAAAAAATCGCTCAAGATTTTAAATCGGGAAAAATAAAAAAAATTAGCGACGCTGTTATTAAAAAAAGTTTAATCACTAAAGACCTGCCACCGGTTGATCTTTTAATAAGAACCGGCTCCTCAAACGACCCTCACTTGTCTGCCGGTTTTATGATGTGGGATACCCAAAATTCCCAATTATTTTTTTCTGATAAAGACTGGCCGGATTTTAATAAGCAAGAATTCAAGAAAGCCATAAAAAATTATAGCCGCCAAACAAGAAGATACGGGGAATAAATCTCTAAAAAACTAAGCTAATCCGAAAAAAAAGTCCACCTGAAAGTTAAGTTTTGAAAAAAATATAATAAACTTCTGAAATTTTATAGCCTAAAAATAAAAGATGCTCAGTAAAATTTTAAAAATAACGGTTCTTTTGATTATCTCACTCAGTTTGATTTATTGGTA
>JAGYOS010000003.1 GCA_018399475.1 bacterium | reverse complement strand
GCCAGGCGGACATTCTGTCCTTTTTTCCCGATAGCTAAACTTAATTGGTCGGAGTCAACATAAACGGTCGCTTTTTTATTCTCTTCATCTGTCAAATCAACAAACTTAATTTTAGCCGGAGATAAAGCGTGAGTTATAAAAACCTTCGGATCTTCGTTGTATTCAATTATATCAATTTTTTCTCCTCCTAATTCATCTATTACCGCTTGGACTCTTATCCCTTTTTGGCCAACGCAAGAGCCTATGGGATCTACTCCTTCTTCCAAGGATTTAATAGCCATTTTGGAACGGGAACCTGCCTCTCTTGCTATGGATTCAATAACGACTGTTCCGGTAAATATCTCCGGCACTTCTAAGGTGAAAAGCTGGCTTACCAAATTAGGATTGGCACGAGAAAGAATGATAGCCGTATCTTTGGCGTCTTTATCAACTTTATCTACATAAACTTTTATTTTTTGTCCCGCTCGGTAATTCTCGGTATAAACTTGTTCCGAGGGAGGAAGGACGCTGTTCATCTTTCCCAGATCCAGGTAAACATTACTGCCTTCCACGTGCTGGACGGTAGCTGTTACCACTTTACCTTCTTTATTTTTAAATTCTCTATAGAGAATTTCTTTTTCGGCCTCTCTTAATTTCTGGATAATAACCTGTTTGGCGTTTTGAGCGGCCACTCTTCCAAATTTGGTTTCCGTTTTCATTTTGATTGCCAATGAATCTCCTAATTTAACATCTTTTTTGATTTTTTTGGCGTCTTTTAGATAGATATCCTTTTCCCCATTAAAATAAGGCAGTCTTTCTTGTTCTTCAGTTTCCGGAGTTTCTGTTGCAGTTTCCGTTTTGGCTGTCGGCTCTGCTTGAGAAGGTTCATCTTCCGTTGTATAATCTTCTTTTCTTTCCGGCAGGCGAGTTGTTTTATCCACTACTTCTTTAAGCTGAAAAAAAGAGACAGCTTGGTCTTTGGGATTAAATTCGGCTTTAATTATTTGACCCTTTTTCCCGTAATCTTTTTTATAAGCGGCGGCCAGAGCTTCTTCTACTATTTCCAATACTTTTTCAGTTCCCAATCCTTTTTCATCACAAATTTGAGCCATGGCTCCGGAAAGTTCTTTGATATCAATTGTTTGAATTTTGTCGGTCATCTTTTTTGTTATTTAAACGGATTAAAAATTAATTATAACTTGTAAAAAAATCCGGGCAAGCCGGATTTATAATGCTCTACAGGATACTTAAAGGATAAACTAAATTAAAATTATCGTCAATGAAAAAACAATAGTTAATTGATTGTTGCGGGGGACGGACTTGAACCGTCAACCTGGAGGTTATGGGCCTCCCGAGCTACCAATTGCTCCACCCCGCTTTACCCCCTTAAGTTATCCCAATAAAGAGCAGAGGTCAAGAAAAGGCGGGGCTATTCTTTCGCGCCCGGCTGTAGATTTACGCTAAGCAATTCCGATATTCCGTCTTTTTGCATAGTGACTCCGTAGAGAAGCTGGGCTTCTTTCATGATCTCCCGATTGTGAGTTATAGTTATAACTTGAGTTTCTTTAGCTATTTCTTTAATGATTCTGGAAAAACGGATTGAATTAGCTTCATCCAAAGCGACATCTACTTCATCCAAAATGACAAAAGGAGGCTTGCTATTGCTTATAATGGCGAATAAAAAGGCCAAAGAGGTTAGAGCTTTTTCTCCGCCGGAAAGCATGCTTACATTTTTTATTTTCTTTGTAGGCGGGACAGCTTTAATATCTATGCCGATTTGAGTGGAATTTTTCTTGTCATCAGAATCGTTGTTTTCTATCTTGATTAGGCTAGCGGCACCTCCTTTAAAAATAATCTTAAAATATTTGTTAAAATCTTTATTTATTTTGGTAAATGCTGCAGTAAACCTTTTTTCGGCTTTTTCTTCAAGGCTTTTAATTATTTTCTTTAGAGATCGGATGGCTTTTTTAAGATCTGCGGTTTCTTTCTCCAAAAAATTATAGCGGGACGATGTTTCTTTAAATTCCTTAACGACTTCCCAATCTATGGCTTCGCAAACATTTATTTGTTGGCTTAATTTTTCAACTTCTTCTTCCAACTGATTAAGATTTTTCCCCGCCAAGTTTTGATAATTTATTTTTTCAACTGAAATGTTCAAGGAACTAAGAACTTTTTTCCTTAAATTATTCTCGTCCACTTCTATCCTTGCCAACTCTATCTCCGAATTTTTTATTTTTTCTTGAAGCAAATCCTTATCCCGAATGGCGGCATCAAATTTTTTCTCCAATTCGCGTGAAGCCAATTGTTCCTCAGCCTTTTTTTGATCTTCCTCTTTTATTTTTTGAATGAGAATATTTTTCTCTTGGGAGAACTTAGCCAGTTTTTCTTCTATCAGTTTATTTTGATTCCTATTTTCTTCTATCTCTTTTTCTAAGTCCGCGATTAACGACAGGCTTTCTTTTTTAACCAAGCCTTCGGTTAATTCATTTTTTAATTTTAAGGTTGCCTCTCTTATTATTTTAAGGTCGGCGATCGCCGGAGTTTTTTTAAACGCTAATTTGTCAATTTCTTGGAGCAATTGCTCCAATTTTTTTTCAACGTAAGGCAGATCAACTTTTTGCCTGCTTATTGATTTTTGGAAGTCAATTTTATCGTTTAGAATTTCAATTTTTCCTTCCAAAACTGATTTCTGCCTAAAGAAATTGTTTTCCGCTTCCCTCATTTCGGCCAGTTTCTCTTGATTTTTATTCTCTTGGGAATCTTCCGGAGTTGCCTTTTGGGAAAATTCCGCCAATTGCCGGCGAGTTTTTTCTATTTCGCTTAGGATGGAACTCAATTCTTTTTCCAGATTTTTCTTATTGTCCAGGTAGGGCTTCTTTTTATCAAGAAGCTTTTTTCGAAGAATGCCAAAATACTGCTTGGCTTTTTCTCTATATTCTTTCTCCAATTTAGCCTGTTTGATTTTCTTATTAGCTTGCGTTTTAAGATATTTCAAACGGGGATTTATTTCTTCCATAAGCGCCCGGGCTTTGTCCATATTGATTTGAGAGCTCTCCAGTCTTTTCAGCGAATCTTCTTTCTTGATTTGGAAATGTTTTACTTTAGCGGCTTCCTCGATAATTTTTTTTCTTTCCAGAGGATTTACCAACAATAATCTGTCAGCCATTCCCTGGTCTACAATAGAATAACTTTGCTGGCCTATTCCCGCTTGCCCTAAAATTTGGAGGACTTCTTTTAATTTTGCTCTCCCGTTGTTAATAAAATATTCATTTTCACCACTGGCATAAATTTTACGGGTTATTATTACATTTTCGTAATCCAGAGGTATTTTTTTTCGGCGGTTGTCAAAATATAAAGAAACATAAGCCGAAGAGAGAGGCTTTTTGAGAGAACTTCCCGCAAAAATAACATCCTTGCTCTTTTTACTGCGAAATCCTTTTTTGCTTTGGACTCCCAATCCCCATTTTACAGCGTCGCAAATATTGCTTTTCCCCGATCCGTTAGGACCGACAATAGCCGTTATGCCATGTTCTTCATTTTTGGATTTGGGGAAAATTAAAAAAGTCTTTTTATAGAATGACTTGAAGCCCTTAATCTCAATTTTCTTTAATTGCATTTTTTAATTTCTTTTAATTTCTTTTTCTTATTTTTTTAACGGATCTTTTATTAAGCTGATGCTGTTTTGAATTATTTTTTTATCATACCTTGGAAAAGTTTCTTTATCAACTGATTTAACCAAACTTTCTTGACGAATTTGATTTAAAGTGCCAATTTAACCAGTTAATTATTTTTTATGAGAGCTTTAGTTATTGAAGATCAAGAAGATTGTGCTTCTTATCTTGTCAAAGGACTAACTGATGGGGGGTATGCGGCTGACTGGGAAAGCAATGGAGAAAAGGCTTCTTGGAAAGCTCGTTTTACTGATTATGATATCCTTTTATCTGATATCCATCTACCTGAAAAAAACGGAATTGAAATTCTAAAAGAAGTTCGGAAAAACAAAAAGGATGTTCCTTTTATTATGATAACGGTGGAAAAAAATATTCAAGAAAAGCTGGAAGCTTTTCAGTTGGGCGCTGATGATTATATTGTCAAACCTTTTTCCATTAGCGAGCTGCTGGCGAGGATCAAAGCAATTCTTAAAAGAGGAAAGCAAGTGGAGCCGGAAATTATAACCATTGGAAACATTTCTCTCAACAGTTTGGATTTTAAGGTTTTTAAAAATAAAAAAGAAATAAAATTAAGGCGGAAAGAATTTGATTTATTATATTATTTAATGCAAAACCCCGGTAGAGTTTTGTCCAGAATGTTTTTATTGGAGAAAGTTTGGGATATGAATGCCGATCCTTTTACCAATACGGTGGATGTACATATTAGAAGCTTGAGAAAAAGAATTGGGGACCTAAAAGGAGAGACAATCCAAACGGTTTATGGTAGGGGATATGAATTTAAAATTAAATAAAAAATTATGGCCAGCGAAGAAGTTACTTTTTCTAAACATGGGATTTTAAAAATCGGAGAAATTTTTCATCAGTTGCCCGCTCTTTTTATCCCCGGCAATAGAGGGGGGAAAGAAGGCCTTGCTGAAGCCGAAGCCATCTGTCGAAAAAATTTCAGCTTAAAGAAAATGGCGGATTCTTTAAATGCTGTTTTCCTAAAATTTTTGAAGCTGGAAAAATCCGCTATTGTTTTAAAGACGGGAAGAAAAAATTACTTAATGTTTATCAGCCGGAAAAATTCTCCGGTTATGGCTAAGAAAATTAATCTGAACGAGAAATCGGCTAAGTATTTGGCGGAAATCAGTGAGTTTTTGACGGAAAAAGAAACTCTTGATTTTTTTGATGTCTTACCAATTTCTTTTTTACAAGATTTGGAAGTAAGGGAAAAACAAAATTTAATTTTTCCTTTGAAGTTCGGTCGAAGGAATAAGGGTTTTATTCTATTGTCTCGTGAATTATTCGGCGGTAAAATTCTACCGAATGAATTAAAATGGGTAAGTGAGATTGTTGCTCTTGCTTCCAAAAGCCTGGAAAATTCTTATTTAAAATATAAATTAAAGAAAACTCGTCTGCATTTTGAAACAGCTTTGGCAAAGAAAAATCTTAAATTTAGCAAGGAAATTCAAGCCCAGAAAAAATATTTTGCCAAACTCTCCCATGAAGTTAAGACCCCTTTGGCTATAATAAAAAGTTATCTGATGTCTGCTGCCGAGGGGGAGCCTTTGCAATATGACATTGTTGCCAATCAAGTTCAGGCTCTATCGCAGCTATTGGAAGATATTGTTTTTTTGGCTAAATTGGACAGCGGTTGTTTAAAACTGGAAAGAGGTTATGTGGATCCGGCTGCTTTAGTTGAAGAAATTAACCAAGAGTTAGATTTGGCAGCTTCGGAACGGGGAATAACTTTGAAAAATTTTTGCCAGAAAGGAATTTGTTTGTCAGCGGACCAAGCAAATTTAAAAAAGGCTTTGGGCCATATTATCTTGAATGCCATTCTTTACAATAAAAAAGGTGGAGTAGTGGAAACTTATGCTTTTCAAAAAAAGTCGGGAGTGAAAATAGCGATTTTGGATACCGGTATTGGCATGGATAAAGAAAAATGCCGGCAAGCTTTTACCCTCTTTTATCGCTCAGGAGATCGCCAAGCCGGCGGTTATCAAGGCAACGGGTTAGGACTTTCAATCGCTCGTCAAATTATTTTAAAACATACCGGCAGAATTGAAATTAAGAGTGAGCAGGGGAAAGGAACGGCGGTGGTGGTGAAGTTGCCCGCTTAGAAAATAAAAATTTTTTGAATCAAACAAAAAGCCGCCTTAAAGCGGCTTTTCTTAATAATTTGATTTTTGAAGAAGCTTATATCTTCAGATCTTCCACAACTTCTTCAATGTCTTTTTTCTCCGGTTTTCTGTCGGTTCTAGGGGAGTAAGATCCTCTTCTGGAACCTTCCGGTTCATTTATCTTTAGGTTTACCCTGGCATTATGCCTGGCACCTACAACCCTTAAAAGAGTTCGGAGAGATTTCGCGGTTGCTCCTTCTCTGCCGATAACCATTCCCATGTCTTCCTGATGAACATCGAGAGTAATAAGTACTCCCATTTCATCAACTGTTCTGGAAGTTTTTACGTCATCGGGATGATCTACTAGCGCCTTGACAATGTATTCTACAAAGTCTTGGTCTTGTTCTCTTTTTTCTTCGGCCATTTTATTAGTCATTACTGATTATCTTGCTTTTCTTGAGTTAGCAAGTCTCAAAAATAGAAAGGGACTCAAGTTGTTCGACTACAACCAATCACCTTCTAAATTTAACTTGATTGTAACAAAAATAATGTTTATAGTCAATTATGAGTTATGAGCTACAGAAATTAGGAATTATAAATTTTAAATTTTAAATTAGAGATTAAGAATATAAATAATAATAGAGAATTTTTCCTTAATTTATAATTTATAATTTATAATTCCTAATTTCTTCAAAATTTCTAATTTCCTAACCACTTTCTAAACTTTCTAACTTTATGAAATTTGATATTATCACCATTTTTCCCCATATTTTGGATTCTTATTTCAAAGAAGGTATTCTCGGTCGGGCTGTTGAAAACAAAAAAATTGAGATTAAATTGCATAATTTGAGAAAATGGACTGCGGATAAGCACCGGACGGTAGATGATTCTCCTTACGGGGGAGGAGCTGGGATGATAATGAAAGTTGAACCTCTAGCTAAAGCGGTTAAAAGTCTAAAAAAATCAAAAGAAAAAACACGGGTGATTCTTCTTTCGGCGGGTGGTAAGATTTTTAACCAGAAAAAAGCCGGGCAATATTTAAAATATGACAGATTAATTTTTATTTGTGGCAGATATGAAGGAGTGGACCAAAGGGTAGCGGATTATATTTGCGATGAGGAAATTTCTATTGGCAGATATGTTTTAACCGGTGGTGAGTTGGGAGCGGCGGCAGTGGTGGATAGCGTAGCCAGGCTTATCCCGGGAGTTTTGGGTAATGAGGAATCTCTAAACGAAGAATCTTTTGCTAAAAAAGGTGTAGCGGAATATCCCCAATATACTAAACCGGAAGAATTTAACGGCTGGAAAGTTCCAGCAGTTCTTCTCTCCGGGAATCATCAAAAGATTAAACAATGGAAGGGGAAAAATAAAAAAACATTATGAAAGATCACCAAGCCGACAAGCCGCTAATGATAACTATTTTTACTCTGGTTGTTTTTGGATTGGTAATGGTTTTTTCAGCGGGAATAGCTCTCTCCTTGAATAATTTCGGAGAGCCTTATCGTTATTTTTACCATCAGCTTTTTTATGGAATTATTCCCGGCCTTGTCTTTTGGATAATCTCTCAAAATATTGATTATAAGAAGTGGGAGAAGTGGGCCATTCCTCTTTTTATTCTTACGATTGTTCTTTTGTTTTTGGTGTTTATTCCCGGGATTGGTCAAATGCATAAAGGAGCCGCCCGTTGGATAATCTTAGGACCGATTAACTTTCAGCCTACGGAGTTGGCCAAATTAACTATTATTCTTTATCTGGCTGCTTGGCTTACTAAAAGAGAAGATAAAATCCGAAATTTTATGGAGGGGTTTCTTCCTTTTTTATCAATTTTGGCGCTAATGGCTTTCTTGATTTTTAATCAGCCCGACGTAGGAACTTTGGGGATGATATCTATTATCTCAATCACAATTTATTTTTTGGCTTCCGGTAAAATTGTCCATTTATTTTCGCTTTTAATTTCCGGGCTAGTCGCTTTATTTTTTATGATCAAGCTTGCTCCTTATCGAATGGCCCGCTTAACGGTTTTTCTAAATCCTGAGACTGATCCCCAAGGGATCGGTTATCAGATTAATCAAGCTTTAATAGCCATTGGCAGTGGAGGATTTTGGGGAATCGGGCTGGGGCATGGGCGCCAGAAGTTTCTTTACTTGCCGGAACCTATGGGAGATTCAATCTATGCTATAATATGCGAGGAACTAGGTTTACTGGGAGGAGTATTAGTGGTTTTCTTATTTGTTATATTGGGCTGGCGAGGATTTCTGATTGCCAAAAGAGCGCCGGATTTGTTCGGCAAACTGGTGGCGGGAGGGATTACCGCCTGGTTGACTTTTCAGGCCTTTATAAATATTGCCGCCATTACTTCCTTGATTCCCTTGACGGGGATTCCCTTGCCTTTTGTTTCTTATGGAGGTTCCGCTTTGATTATATCTTTAGTAGCTTCCGGGATTCTTTTAAATATTTCTAAAAAAACCGTATCATGAAAATACTTTTAACCGGTGGCGGAACAGGAGGGCATCTTTATCCCTTACTGGCCGTAGCTGAAGAAATCAAAAAAATAAAAGGGGCTGAAGCCGAAATTTTATTCATTGGTCCCGTCAATGAATTTTCCAAAAGAATTTTGGAAAAAAACGGAATTAGGATTAAAGGCATTCTAGCTGCCAAATGGCGCAGATACTGGTCATTTGAGAATATATTGGATATTTTTAAATTTCCCGTCGGCTTAATTCAAAGTTTAATTTATGTATTGATTTTTATGCCGGATGTTGTTTTTTCAAAAGGAGGTTACGGGAGTGTTGCTCCCACTCTAGCTGCCAGGCTTTATTGGATCCCCGTTTTAATTCATGAGTCGGATGTTTTGCCGGGAAAGGCTAATCTGTGGATGGGCAAAATAGCGGATAAAATAGCCGTTTCATTTGAATCTTCCAAAGAATATTTTAATGCCCGAAAGGTTTTTACGGCGGGCAATCCGGTAAGAAAAAATATTCAAAGAGGAGATTCTAAAAAAGCGGTTGATTTTTTTAACCTGGATCTTGAAAAACAGACTATTTTAATTATGGGTGGAAGCCAAGGCTCTAAAATAATTAATGAAAGAATCTTGGAAATTTTGCCTTCCTTGCTGAAATCTTATCAAGTTATCCATCAAGTGGGAGCGGGCAATCTTAGCGAGGTTGAAAAAATGGCGGGAGAAAGAGGAATTAAAGTAGAAAGGTCGGATTATCATCCTTATGAATTTTTAGGAGAAGAAATTATTCATGCTTATCGGGTTTGCGATTTGATAATTTCCAGAGCGGGTGCCGGTTCCATTACGGAGATTGCCGCAGTGGGCAAGCCTTCTATTCTAGTGCCTTTGAGAAAAAGTGCCGGCGGGCATCAATTATATAACGCTCATATTATTGCCAAAAGTGGCGGTGCGCTTGTTATAGAAGAGTCAAATTTAAGAGGGGATCTCTTACTTAATAAAATTTATGAGATCATGGAAGGTGCCGAGCTAAGAGAGAAAATGAGCCGAGCCATCACCCAATTTTATTTTCCGAATTCCGCCGAAAAATTAGCTGAAGCTTTGATTTATCTTACGAAAGTGGGTGATACTAAGGGGAAAAGCTTATTTGAAAAAAAGAATCTTCAATAATCAATTAAGTATTTTTATGCGTTCTGCTCCCGAGTTGGATATCAACAACATTAAATCCGCCTACTTCATAGGCATTAAGGGGTCTGCCATGGCTGCTTTGGCTGAAATTTTTGTTGCCAAGGGTATTGAGGTAAGTGGTTCAGATACAGCTGACGTATTTTATACCGATTCCCTTTTGAAAAAAATCGGTGTTAAAGTTTTTGAAAAATTTGACCGGCAGAATATCCCCTCGGCGGTTGATCTAATTGTTCACTCAACGGCTTACAATAAAAAAAATAATCCGGAAGTGGCTGCCGCCCTTAAAGCGAATTTTTTGCTTTTAAGTTATCCGGTAACACTGGGCTTGTTTTTTAACCGGCTTTTTGGAATTGCGGTTTGCGGCACTCACGGTAAAACAACCACTGCCGCCATGTTAGCTGAAATTTTGAGGCAGGCGGGATTAAAGCCTACCGCCTTGGTAGGCAGCAAGGTGAATAATTGGGGATCCGCTTCTCTTTCGGGAACTAGCCAATATTTTGTGATTGAAGCTGACGAGTATCAAAACAAGTTAAAGCATTATTTCCCTAACATGGTGGTTAATACCAATATTGATTATGACCATCCTGATTTTTTTAAAACTCAAACCGATTATTTCAAAGCCTTCCAAGATTTTTTTCGGAAAATACCTGCTGAAGGTACTCTAATTTTTAATGCCGGGGATAAAAATTCAACTAAAGCCGCTAGAAGATTAAAGTGCCGGGCAACCTGTTTTGGCAAAAATCAAAAAGCCGATTTTAAAATGCTTGGTAGGAAAGTCTTGCCCACTGGCGGCCAAAGCGTTGAGGCCGGCTTGCCGGGAGGCAAGCGGCTTATTTTTAATTTAAAATTAGCCGGGGAGTATAATGCTCTCAACGCTTTGGCCGCCATCGCTGCCGCTTCTCGTTTGGGAATAAAATCCGAGCAAGCGGTTAGAGCTTTGGAAAATTTTGAATCAAGCGAGCGGCGGCTGCAAAAAATAAAAAATTTTAAGAGGGGAGTTCTTTACGATGATTATGCCCACCACCCCCAAGAGATAAAAGCAACTATTGAAGCTGTCAGAGAAAGGCACCCCCGCCAAAAAATTATTATTGCTTTTCATCCTCATACTTTTTCCCGCACCAAAAAGTTTTTTAAAGCCTTTGCCCAAACTTTGGCTTTGGCTGATAAAGTTTACGTTTTGGATATCTACAGTTCCGCCAGAGAAAAAATAAGTGAGGCGAAATTTAACGCGGAACATTTGTCAGCTTTAGTTAATAAACTGGGAGGCAAAGCGGAATTCAAGCCTACCATTGAAGAACTGGCTCCGGTTTTAAAAAAAGAAATAGGTCCCAAGACTGTTTTTATTTCCATGGGAGCCGGGGATATCTGGAAAGTTCATGAATTAATTAAGTAATCCATTACGCAAAATATTTTAGAACAGATTTAAATCTAAAACGAAGAATTATAATTTAAAAATTGTTTATGTTTACTGTCAGAGAAAATTTCAATACCACTCCCCTATCCGGTTTTAAAATTGGCGGCCGAGTCCGTTATTTTGTAGAGTTGGCAGACGAGCAAGATCTGCCGGAATTATTTAACCGAATTCAGCAAAGCCGACTCCCCTATTTTATTATGGGAGAATCCAGTAATTTATTTCTTGGCGCTGAAAATTACGATGGCTGGGCGATTAAAATTGCGTTGAAGGGCATCAACCAAGAGGGTGAAATTTTTCAAGCCAAGGCCGGCAACCTGCTGGCGGAATTAGTCGAGAAAACGGTTCAAGCGGGATACAGAGGCTTGCAAAAGTTAAAAGGAATTCCGGGAACCGTGGGTGGAGCGATTAGGGGCAACGCCGGTTCTTTTGGAACTGAAATTTCGGCCACGCTTACGGAAGTAAAAATTTTTGATCCTGCCAAAATGGAATTTAAAATTTTAAAAAAACCGGCCTGCGCTTTCCGGTATCGGGAGAGTATTTTTGTTTTGCAAAAGGATTTAGTTATTGTTTCCGCCAAGTTCTCTTTACTGAAAGAGGAAAAAACAAAATTGGTGGCGGAGCTGGAAAAAATAGTAGCTCAAAGGAAAGCTAAGCCTTACAGCTATTATCCTTCCGGAGGAAGTATTTTTAAAAATATTCGCCCGGATCAAATTGAAGATAAAAAAGCCAGGGAATTTTTGGTGAAAAAATATCAAGAGAAAACAGGCAGTCAAAAGGTTGATTTTATCCCCGCCGGTTTTTTATTAGAGGAAGCGGGTTTAAAAGGGAAAAGGAACGGTCGAGCCGGTTTTTCTAAAAGACACGGAAATGTTATTATTAATTTTGGCGGAGCAAAAGCCGCTGAAGTTTTAGCGTTAATTAGCTTGGCGAAGAAAAAAGTGAGAACAAAATGGGGCCTTGAGCTTGAGGAAGAAATAGTTTGTGCCGGTCTTTGATTTTGACATTTGTTTCTTCCCTAGTATGATTGCCTCAAGAGGAATTTTTATTTTATTTTTATGATTCAATCAAAACTTTTCTCCAGAACAAGTAAAAATATTTCCAAAGAAGAAATTAGCCTTAACGCCCGATTGCTTATCAAAGGGGGTTTTGTGGATAAGTTGGCGGCGGGAGTTTACAGTTTATTGCCCTTGGGCTGGAGAGTGGTAAAAAAAATAGAAAATATTATCCGGGAAGAAATGGAGATGCTGGGCGGTCAAGAACTTTTTCTGCCAACCGTTCATCCTAAAAAAAACTGGGAAGCAACCGGCCGCTGGTCTTCAATGGGAGAAGATCTTTATAAAATTGAGGCTGAAAAAGGCGCCAATTTTGTCCTGGGTCCTACGCATGAAGAAGTGTTGGTCCCTTTAGCTAAAAAATTCGTCAGTTCTTACAAAGATTTGCCTCTTTATGTTTATCAATTCCAAAATAAGTTCCGTCGAGAAAAACGGGTTAAATCGGGAGTTTTAAGAACCAGAGAATTTTTAATGAAAGACCTTTATTCTTTTCATGCCGATCAAAAAGATCTTGATGATTATTACGAGAAAGTAAAAAAAAGTTACGGAAGAATTTTTCAAAGGTGCGGGATTGGAGAAAAAACTTATTTAACTTATGCTTCCGGAGGAACCTTCTCAAAATATTCTCATGAATTTCAAACCTTGACGCCTGCCGGTGAAGACTTGATTTATATTTGTGAAAAGTGCGGAACTGCTGTCAATAAAGAAATCTTAGCGGATCAAGATAATCAATGCCCGCAATGCGGGAGTAAAAAGTTAAGGGAAGAAAAAGCGGTTGAGGTGGGCAATATTTTTAAATTGGGTACTAAGTTTTCTCAGCCTTTTGGTTTATTCTATTCCAAAGAGAATGGAGAGAAGCAGTTAGCGGTAATGGGTTGCTACGGCATAGGTCTGCAAAGGTTGATGGGAGCGATTGCGGAAGTTGAAAATGATGAACGGGGGTTAACTTGGCCAACAGCCGTTGCTCCTTTTCAAGTGCATCTTTTGGAATTGGATCCTCGTGATCCTCAAAATAGAAAAAGCGCCCGGCAGATTTATGGAATTCTTCAAGCGAAAGGCATTGAAGTTTTGTGGGATGACAGAGCGGGGAAATTAGCCGGCGAAAAATTTGCCGATTGTGATCTCATCGGGATTCCTTATCGTTTGGTAATAAGCAAGAAAACATTGCAATCCGGAAAATATGAACTTAAAGAAAGAAAAGCGGCAAACGGTAAATTGGTTAGCCTGGAAGAATTACCGGAAATAATCTTAAAAGGAAGAGGGTAGAAAAAATTATTTTTTGATTTGTTATTTCGATGTTGGATAAATTTTTTGGCCGTTTCTCGCATGATATTGGAATTGATTTGGGGACAGCCAATACTTTAGTATATGTTAAAGGCAAGGGGATAGTTATTAATGAGCCTTCAGTGGTAGCCCTGAATACAAAAACGGGCCAAGTTTTAGCTATTGGAAGCGAAGCTAAAAAAATGGTCGGCAAAACTCCGGGGCATATCGTAGCCAGCCGTCCTTTGGTGGATGGAGTAATTTCTGATTTTGAAGTAACGGAGCAAATGCTGAAATATTTTATTAACAAAGTGCATAAAGAGACTTTTACTTTGTTGCCCCGCCCGCGGGTTGTTATCGGTATTCCTTCCGGAGTAACCGAAGTTGAAAAAAGAGCGGTCCAGGAAGCAACTAAAAATGCCGGGGCTCGGGAAGCTTTTTTAATAGACGAACCGATGGCGGCTGCTATTGGAGCCAGATTGCCGGTCCAGGAAGCGGCCGGGAATATGATTATTGATATTGGCGGCGGCACTACTGAAATTGCAGTTATCTCTTTAGGAGGAGTGGTGATCTCTCGCAGTTTAAGAACCGCCGGTGATGAATTAAACGAAGATATCGTACGCTATGTAAGAGAGAATTTTAATATGCTACTGGGTGAGAAAACAGCCGAGGATGTGAAAATTGCGATTGGCTCAGCTTACGAAATGCCGGAAGAGGTGGAAATGACAATTAGGGGCAGGGATTTAATATCCGGCTTGCCTAAAGAAATTGATGTTTCCGATACGCATATTCGGGAAGCTATGAGCCATTCGGTAAAAAATCTTATTTCCAATGTTAAAGGAATTATTGAAGATACTCCGCCGGAATTAGTTGCCGAAATTATGCAAAAGGGTATTATTCTAGCCGGTGGCGGTGGACTTTTAAGGGGCTTGGATAAAATTATTGCGGAACAGGCGGAAACCCCGGTAAAAGTTATGGAAGATCCTTTGACGGCGGTCGTAAGGGGAACCGGAATAGTTTTGGAAGATATTGATAATTTGAAAGAAGTTCTTATTGAAACCGAAAATGAAAAAGCGCCAAGATGGTAAGATCCGTTTAAAATTTTTGTCCCGATAGCTCAATTGCCAGCCAGAGGCTGGTCACCCTTAGGAAATTATTTGTTGACAGATATGTCATCCCCGCGAAGGCGGGGATCCAGGAAAGTTAGAAT
>JAGYOS010000002.1 GCA_018399475.1 bacterium | reverse complement strand
TGCCTATTTCTCGGGTTTAATTTTTACTATTATTATTGCTTACGCCATAGTCAAGCATCGTTTGATGGACATTCGGCTGATAATGCGCAAATCCTCGGTTTATTTTATGTCTTTGATCTCTCTCCTCGTTATGGCGGCATTGGCGAGATTTATCTTGAACGATTTTGTTTTTGAAAAAACCAATTGGGTTGATCTTTCTATTTTAATCGTAGCCACTCTTTTCTTTCCTTCTGTTAGAAATTTTTATCATCGTTTGGCCAATAAATATTTCTTTTACTCTCTTTATGATAGCCAAAAACTAATTGCCGGTTTGAGTGAAAAACTGAACTCCACTCTTAATGTTAATAAAATTTACCGTTACATTTATGAAGCCTTGGATGATGCTTTTCACGTGAAAGCATTCGGGGTTATGCGGCGAAATTTTAAAGGAGTGAAGAATAAAGAAGAATATATTGTGCAGTTTAACAAGGGTTTTGGAACAAGCAACCAAAAAAAATTTTCCGGCGATTCAGTGCTTTACAAAAATTTTATTATTCATAATAAACCCATTATTACCGAAGAAATTAAAAATACCTTGTTAGGCAACAAATCTCGTTTAACAATTAATCTCTTACAAAAATACGGAGTGGAAGTTATTGTTCCTCTCAACGCCGGTAAAAAAACAATTGGCATAATTGTTTTAGGCCAAAAAGAATCCAAAGATATTTTTAACAACGAAGATATTCAGGTATTGGAGATTATCGGGTCTCAAGCGGCTATGGCTATCCAAAACGCTTTACAATATGAAACCACTAAGAGTTTTAGCGTAAGGCTGCAAAAAGAAATAAAAATAGCGACTAAAGAATTAACAGCTACTAACAAAAAGTTAAGGAAAATGGATAAAGTGAAATCGGAATTTATTTCCATTGCTTCCCACCAGCTAAGAACTCCTTTAACCTCCATTAAAGGTTTTACGTCACTCTTGTTGGAAGGAGCTTATGGTAAATTATCCAGTGAGAAAAGAGAAGCGCTTAGAAAAGTGTATACTTCCAATGAGCGCTTGATTGCTTTAGTGGATAATTTATTGAATATATCAAGGATTGAACAAGGGAGAATGGAATATAATTTTCAAAAATCGGACTTGGCTGATTCCGTCAGAAATGCTATTAGAGAAATGCGATTTCAAGCTGAAAAAAAGAAATTATCTTTGAAATTTAAAAATTTGGCAAAAAGCATGCCCTCGCTTAAGATTGATCGGGATAAAATAACTGAAGCGGTTGAAACCTTGATTGATAACAGCATAAAATATACGGAAAAAGGAGAGGTCTATGTTACTCTGGAAAAGAAAGGAAAATTTGCCAGAATAGCTATTGCCGATACGGGTATTGGGATCAACCCCAATGAGATTTTGAAACTTTTTGAAAAATTCAGCCGAGGCAAAGATGTCCATAAATTTCATACTGAAGGCAACGGACTAGGTCTTTTTATCGCCAGGAAATTAGTAGAGTCTCATGGAGGTAAAGTTTGGGCGGAAAGTCCGGGAGAAGGAAAGGGCAGTACTTTTTTTATAGAACTGCCTCTAAAAAAATAAAAACCGGTTTATTTTAGAGGAATCGGTTTCTCAATTTTTTATTTTTTAAAATTTATTTTTCATTAAGAAATCCAGCATTTATTTTGCCGGAGGTCAGGTATTTCCGGACGTAAAAGGGATAGACCCTGTTTCAAAATATTTTTAGTTAATATTGTTTTTTGGTAAAACCGACTATAAAAATATGGATATATTCAAACAACCTTGTATTTTTGCAGCCAATCACGAAACTTTTTATGACGGACCGGCACTTTTTTCTTATTTGGCGTTTACTCGCAAAATTAAAGCGGCTTTTGTTATCAAAGAAGAAATAATCAAAAATCATTTTATTTGGCGCTTTTTTATTGAAAAAACCAATTATACAATTGTTAAACCGAATGAGCCTTCAAGTGCGGTGGAGGGAGCTGCTAAATTTTTAAGGAAAGGGTCCAGTTTGATAATTTTTCCGGAAGGGACGACCCATGGAAAAAAGAAAAGCTGTCTTTTGAGAGGCAAGACGGGAGTTATCAGAATAGCGCTGATGGAAAAAGTGCCCATTGTTCCAACCGGTATTTTGTATTTGGGGGACAGAAGACCGTTTAAGTTTACCAAAAAAATTTGCTTTGGAACTCCTTTTTATGCTAAACCTTTTAATAATTATCAAGAGCTTAGAAGCCAAACCGACGATTTGATGGAAAACATTGCGGCTCTTTCAGGAGAAAAATATTACAGAGAAAACATTTCGGAAACTAAAGATTTTCTTAAGACTTAATTTTTATGATTATTACTTTTAAACTTTATAATTGGGGGAGCAGAAAGATTGTCAGAGCTGACGATGAAGTCCAATTGGGGAAAAAATACGTTGTCCAAAATAATTTCGGACAATTTATCGGAGAGGTGGATTCTTTGGAAAAAGAGAAAGGAGATTCTAAAAATGACTTGCAAATTTCCGGCGGAAGCAACGGGGAAGAAGATTCTAATTCTTATCAAACAGAGGATTACCTAAAAATTATTAGGGAAGCAACTTCTCAAGACTTGGAAAAAGCGAAAGAACGCCGCAAAGAAGAGAAAGAAGCTCTTAAAATATGCCGAGAGAAAATAAAACGACACGAGCTCTCAATGAAATTGGTGGGGGAAAATTATAGTTTGGACGGAGGCAGCATGGTGATTGCTTTTATTGCCGAAAGCAGAGTTGATTTTAGAGAATTAGTCAGAGATTTATCACGGACGTTCCAAAAAGCGGTAAGGCTGGAACAGATTGGCTCCAGAGACGAAGCAAGAATTGTGGGAGGTTATGGGCCTTGCGGCCGCCCTCTTTGTTGCTCTCAATTTAATGGTCCGCTAAAAAGCATTAATACGGAAATGGCCAAAGCCCAACAAATCGCCCACCGGGGGAGCGATAGAATCTCCGGTCCTTGTGGGAGGTTGCTTTGCTGCTTAGCTTATGAGCTTGATAATTATGCGGAGCTTGGTAAAAAAATGCCTCAAGTGGGCGAGGAAATTAACACCGGAAGCGGGAGAGGAAAAATCAAAAATTTCAAAGTGCTGCAGCAGAAAGTTTTGGTTGAATTTGATAAAAACGGCAAGAAAGAAGAGAAGTGGTACAAACTTAAAGATATTTTAAATTTCTCTTAGAAAAAAATAAAATTAAAAAGTCTCTTTGAAAATAAAAATTTTAATGATTTTTAAAATGTTCTATTTTTAAATCTTTGCTTGTCTTATTAGATTTGCTAAGCTAAAATAAATTTGATTTGAATCTATTTTCTATAAGATTTTTTAGAAACAAAAAACAAAAAACAAAAATGGGAAAAAAGAAAAAAAATGGTTTTTTTATTTTGAGCCAATCTCAAAGAAACAAATTGGGTTTTATGCTAATGGTTTTTATTTTTTCCGTTTGCTCCGTTTTGGTATTTTTCCCCCAGTCAGTTCAAGCGGATGCTTGGTGGGGGGAAGGATATCGCCCTCCTGATTGGGTGAAAAATAACGGAGGGACAATTGTGTATTATGCCATTAAAGGCAAAAAACAAAGCGATAAGTATAAAGCCAGAATGTATCAAGGAAGCCAGCGGATTGAAATTGAATATGGCAGTTCGGGAGTTTTTGATGATGCCATAGCGGGTACCTATAGCATCTCTGCTTATGAGGGAGGGGATAAAATCGGCAGTGTAAGTTTTGCCGC
>JAGYOS010000001.1 GCA_018399475.1 bacterium | reverse complement strand
CTCGGCAGAGGCTATATTCTAAGAAGATTACTCAGGAGGATTATTAGGCATTTTAGAAGCCTGTGCAAGCTAAAGGATAAAAATTTTGTTTATCATTCGGGGCTATTGGAGAAAATTGTTTTGGCGGCCATCAAGAAAGCCGAGCAAAATTATCCTCAATTAAAAAAGAAAAAAGAGCTTATTCTCAAAGAGATAAAGAAAGAAGAAATTAAATTTGGCAAGACTTTAGAAAAAGGGCTTAAAGAGTTTGAGAAAATCGCCCGAGTTGAAGAAGCTGACAATGCTAAAATAAATGGTGCAGAAGCCTTTAATCTTTATCAGACTTACGGTTTCCCGATAGAAATGACGGAAGAATTAGCCGGCGAGAGAGAAATGGAAGTTGACAGAAAGAGTTTTGATAAAAAGTTGGCAGACCATAAAAATATTTCTCGCCGGGGAATGGAGAAAAAATTTAAAGGAGGCTTGGCCGACAATAAAGAAAAAACTGTCAGGCTCCATACGGCAGCTCATTTAATGCTGGCAGGCTTAAGAAAAATTCTTGGCAAACATGTACATCAAAAGGGATCCAACATTAATGAAGAGCGGCTTAGATTTGATTTTTCCCATCCCGCCAAACTGACTGATGAGCAAAAACAAAAGATAGAGGATTTTGTGAATAAAGTTATTGACAAGGATGTTAAAATAGAAGTAGCTGAGATGAATTTTGCTGAAGCTAAGGAACAAAAAGCTGAAGGAGCTTTTGAAGACAGGTATTCGGACAGGGTGAAAGTTTATACCATTGGGGAATATTCCAAAGAGATTTGTGGCGGTCCCCATGCCGGTAGGACCGGGGAGTTGGGCCGGTTTAAAATTATAAAAGAAGAAAGTAGCAGTGCCGGCGTTAGAAGAATTAAAGCGGTTTTGGAATAGCCAGCTGGTAATAATTTGGAAAAATTTATTTTTAAATTTTTATTTTTATGAATCCTTCTCTAAAAATAAGCCAAGGAGGCAAACTAGGTGTGAATTCCAGAGTAAAACTGACTGCCGAGAACTTGAATAAAATCTATACTCCCGGAGTGGCTGATATTGCCGAAGCGATAGCGAAAGACGAAGAAAAAGCTTATGAATTAACCTGGAAAAGCCGAAATGTTGCTATTGTTTCCGACGGAAGCGCGGTTTTAGGTTTGGGAAATTTAGGAGCGGAACCCGCTCTTCCAATTATGGAAGCCAAAGCGGTTTTATTTAAAGAATTGGGAGGAGTAGATGCGGTGCCTTTGGTCCTTAATACTCAGGATCCGCGAGAAATTGTTAAAATTGTTGAAGCTGTCGCCCCCGGTTTTGGAGGCATCAATTTGGAAGATATTGCGGCCCCGAATTGCTTTTTTGTTGAAGAACAATTAAAGAAAAGTCTTAAAATTCCCGTTTTTCATGATGACCAGTGGGGAACAGCCATTGTTGTTTTAGCGGGCTTGATTAACGCGTTAAAAGTGGTTAACAAAAACCGTCAAATGGTAAAAGCGGTTATTTCCGGAGCGGGAGCGGCCGGGATTGCCATTGCCAGACTACTTTTGGAATTTGGCTTTGGAAATATTATTATTTTTGATTCTCAGGGACCTCTTGCTAAGGGCAGGAAGGACATGAATAAAGAGAAAAAAGAACTGGCCCTTAAGACTAACCCCGAGAATTTTAAAGGAACCTTAAGGGAAGCTTTATTCAAAGCGGATATTTTTGTTGGTGTTTCTCGCGCAAAGCTTCTTAACAGCCAAGATATTAAGAAAATGAATAAGCGAGCGATTGTTTTTGCTTTAGCCAATCCAACTCCGGAAATTATGCCCGAAGCGGCCAAAAAAGGAGGAGCGGAAATTATTGCCACCGGTCGGAGTGATTTTCCAAATCAAATCAATAATGCTTTGGTATTTCCGGGACTTTTTAAAGGGGCTTTAGCCAGTCGGACTTCTTTAATTGACAATAAATTAAAAATAAAAATTGCTGAAAGCTTAGCCGCTCTGGTCCAAAACCCGACAAGCGCTAAAATCATTCCTAAAGTGATGGACAAAAAGGTTCCGCGGGCAATAGCCGCCTGTTTCTAGACCAATCTTTCTTTTTGGCAATTGGACAGTATCGGTAAAAGATATAAAATAAGAAAAGCGAATGAGAATGAAACAGCTTAAAATTTTTTAGGTTGTAATAGTTTTAATTTAAATATGAAAAAGAGAGAAAAGAAACTAAAAGAATATCTTGAAGAGAGAAAAAGAGTTGTAGATTTAAGGGAAACAGAGGAGAAACAAAGAAAAAGAGGGAAGATCAAAAAAAAGAAGAAAAAAGGAAAGAAAAAAAATTATGCCGTCAATGGATTGCCCGAGCTAGAAGCTCTTAAGAAATTATTTTCCAGCTTTAAAAATAAAGGCCGGGGCAAAAAGGGCGAAGCGGCAAACGGCAAATTAAGCGTTCCTTTTTTAGGGTTTCTCTTTCCCAAAAAGAAAAACGGAAATAAAGAGGCTAAAAATAAGCCGGCTAGTAGAAATGAACGCATTCTCGCTTTTTTAAACGGCGGGATTAGTTTTTGTATTTATGCTTCTCTGCTAATTGTTCCTCTTTTAATTATTCCCACCACTTCCAATTCTTTGGAGCTGCCAAAGGAATTTGTTTTTTCTTCTCTGACGGGGTTTGCCTTGCTTTTTTGGCTGGGGAAAATACTGCTGAAAAATAAAATTAGAATAAAAAGAAGTTTTTTGTTTATTCCCATATCTGTTTTTTTATTGGTTTATTTTTTAAGCAGTATTTTTTCAATTTATCCTAACCGTAGTTTTTGGGGTCATGACGGAGACGAAAGCTCTTCCTTGATTATGTTGATAACTTGCGTTTTATATTTTTTTATTGTCACTAATCATATTTCTTCTAAAAGAGACATTAAGAAAATATTGTTTGTTACTCTTTTGAGCGGATTTTTAGCTGCCGTTTACGCCGTTCTTCAAATTTGGGGGATTCATCTGATTGAAATAGATAAATTGGAGAACCGTTCAGTGAACACCATCGGCACTTTTCGCGCTAGCGCTGTTTATTTTGCCGGTTTGGCAATTTTGGCAAGCGGCTTAGTTGTTTTTTCCAGGAGAAAAATATCTTCTTTGATTTATTTTATTTTTATTCTTGCCTACCTGGCTTTTCTTGTCTCCGTTTTCTTTAAGGGGATTTTGCTCGTTTTTGTTTTAGCTTCAGGCTTGGTTTTTGTATTAGGAATGACTTACAAGAGGGTTGGGTCTCAAAAAGGATTATTGATTCTGCCGGGGTTGGTATTTGCTTGCGGACTAGCTGTTTTGCTTTTAGGCAGACCTCTTTTTAACCCCGGAACAGTTTCCAAAGAGATACTTTTAAGCATGGAAGATTCTCTAGAAGTGACTTCCGAATCTATAAAAGAAAATCCTTTTTTAGGATCAGGACCGAACACTTTTGATTATCGCTTTGAACTTTTTAGGCCTAACCTGGGGCAGTTATCTTCAATAGCAATCAGCGGGCCGGCTAATTATTTTATTACATTGGCGGCTACCACCGGATTTCTAACTCTTTTGGCTTATTTGTTCCTCTTATTTATTCTTTCCCGTTTTGCAGTTGCCAACGCTTTGTTAATTTTTTTGGGAGAAAACAAAAAAGGGGACGCTACCATAATAGCGGTTAGTATTTTTTGGCTTTTTCTAACGATTGCCGGCTTTATTTATTTGAATAATGTCTTATTAATATTTTTGTGGTGGCTTGCTTTGGCTCTGATGGATATTAGTCGTCCGGTTTCCTCCGTTTTTTCTATGGGAATAGGCAAGAAGAAAGAAGAGGGAGCTTCTTTGAAAGTTAATTTTGCTAAATCTTCCTTTGTTCTCTCAATGGTTTTGGTTGCTCTTAGTGTTTCCCTTATTGTTTTAATGTATTCTTCCGGAAAACGTTATTTGGCTAATTACCATTTCCAAAAAGCTTTGGATAAAAATTATGCCGAACAAAATTTGAAAGAGATAGAGAGTGAAATTAAAAAAGCTGCCAAACTGGACAAGAAAAAAGATGTTTATTTCAGAAACGCTTCAGTCCTTTCTTTAAGTATCGCCCAACAGAGGATAAACGAGAAGGGCGATAAACTTTCCGGCGAGGATTCAAAACTTGTCTCCAATTATATAAATGAGGCGATTGATTTTGCAGAAAAATCCATTGAGATCAATCCTTATGATTTTGAAAATTACAGAAACATTGCTTGGATTTATCAGGAAATGGGAGGAGTAGACACAAGTTTTAATGAGAAAGCATTGTCTTATTATAGAAAATCTTTAGAATTTTCCCGTAATAATCCTGATCTTTACTATCAAATGGGCAATTTGTATTTAAAACTCCATCGGGAAAAAGTGGAATTGAATTTAAATGCGGAGGAAAAAATTGACTCTAAAGCCAAGGAGTATCTTCTTTTTTCTGAAGAAAATTTGAAAAAAGCTCTTGATGCCAACAAATATCATTTTGGAGCCAATTTACTTTTGGTAGCCGTTTATGATTTATTGGGAAATAAAGAAGCGGCTTTTAGCAAAGCCAAGGAAAACTGGAATATGTTTTTTGGAAATTCTCAAGCAGGTTTCAGTTTAGCAACTTATTATTACAGGGATGGGAGATGCGAGCAGGCTTGCCCCATTTTGGAAACGGTCTTGGAAGACAGTCAAGATTATGCCAATGCCCATTACCTTTTGGGAATTTGTCTAACTAAATTGGGTAAAACGGAAGAAGCTCTTAATCATTTTGAAGAGGTAAAGCTTTATAATCCGAATGTTGAATTTTTAGATAAAATTATCAGTGATTTAAGAAAAGGAAAATCTGATTTTATTTTAGAGATTGAAGGAGGAACAGCAACGGGAATGGAATTGGAAACCGGAGTTGAAACGGGCTTGGAACCGGAACCGGAAGAAGAACCGGAGCCGGAAGCTGAGGAGGAACCCGAGTCGGAAACAGAA